>CAZTNG010000067.1:0-12624 GCA_964615195.1 uncultured Enterobacterales bacterium | reverse complement strand
AATTTGAAGGTTTAATATCTTTATGCAAAATTCCTGCATCATGAATAGCTTTTAAACCATCAATAATTGAAGGAATAATTAAATCTTTAAGATCTGATTCAGCAAAGATTTCCCCTTTTTGAATAAAATCAGCTAGGCTTCCATTTTTATAAAAAGGCATAATAATATATGGAAAGCCACCAATCTCACCAAAATCAATAATCTTTGACACATTCGTATTATCAATAGTAGAAAGCTGTTTTATAACTTCAGACTTAATTGCATTCTTACGTCTATAAAGCTTTAATACCATATCTTTATTGGAATTCGTTGAATGAATTATATATATGTCAGCTTCACCAGAATTAACAGCAATAATATCAATAATACGATATCCATTATTAGCAAATGAGTCGCCAATTTGGGGTATATAACTACGTTGAAAGTCATTATTAATAACTGTATGGAGGTTAGTATTTTCAGAATTAACTACTGTTTTTTGTGATATTTCATATTCATTTATAATCGTTTTATCAGTCATAACTCACCTTCAACAAATATAATAATATAACACCACATATATTTTAAATATAACATAAACAAAGGTTAATTATACACTTAAAATGTAAAATACGAAAAACAAAAGGCCACCTATGAGGTAGCCTTAACAATATATTTCAATTGTTCTATTTTATAATATAGGTAACATACTTGTCACAATTATACTTTTTAAATAATAAATCAGAACTTAGCTTAGCTTGCTCAATTTGCTTTTGTGATAAACCCTTTGATAATTCATTAACTAAATTATCATTCTGAGATTTATTAGTTGTGCAATTATCAACAATCATTGCCCACGCTAAACCTTCGACCTTATCAGCAGGTAATCCTTCACCATTGTATGTCTTTAAAGCAATACTTTCTTGAGCAATAGGTAAACCCCATGTAGCAGCTCTAATATGCCATTTATATGACCTGCCTAAATCCTTGTCAATACTATGAGAGCCAGCTTGGTAAAAACCTCCTAAACTATATGCGGCAGATACATCTCCCTGTTCAGCTGCTTTTGTTAACCAAAAGATACCTCGTTCATTATTTCTACCAGTACCCACGCCCTCTAAATATTTATAGCCTAGAATACTTTGAGCTTTTATATATCCTTGCTTAGCAGCTTTTTCACACCAAAAGAAAGAATTACGCAAATTTTTAGCTACACCTGTTCCTGTACGATACAACTCACTAATAGCAAATTGAATTTCAGGATCACCATTTCTCGCAGCCTTCAAACATGCATTAAAAGTGCGATACTTATTTTTAGGCTCATTTTTTTCTAAAGAATCTTTACACTTAATAGATTGCTTATTATCCGTATATTCTTTTTGAGGCTTTTTTATCTTTACCAAAGAATCATCAGTTTGGTAGAGATTTGTATAATCTATAGCGTCATAATCATATACATACTCAGGAGTTGTGGCTTTTTCATTTTGATTCAGATTGCAACCCACTGCTAAAACTGCTAGAGCTGACAATAACATCACTTTCTTCATGATCCGTTCCCATTTCAAAACTATAATTTTGTTTATTTATAATTTTTTTACTACTTTGTATAAAATATGGTGTTAATTGTGACACATTAAAAATCACATACCAAGACAAAAAATTTCAATAAGTTATCAAACCTACATTTTTTTTGAAAATGTTTATATATCATCTATATTCATCACAATTTCTTCTTATACTTTATTTATTTCACTCCTCCAATAATATAAAAATCAATATCAGATCTAGCTTTAATTATAGAAAGATAAATATAAGTAACACTACTTTTAACCAACTTACTTTATGCTACAATTAAAAACATTGGTATCAATCTAAATTTATATCTGAATGTTTATGAAAAATTATTCAAATTCAACACTTCAATATTATAATAAAAATGCACAAGTTTTTTATTCCAACACAATAAATGCAGACATGCATTGTTTGTATGAAAAATTTTTAAATAAACTGCAAAATAACAATATACTAAAGATTAATAATCAAATTCATATCTTAGATTTCGGTTGCGGAAGCGGTAGAGATTCAATTTTTTTCAAAAGCAAAGGATTTCAAGTAACAGCTATAGATGGCAGCATTGAATTAGCAAAAATTGCATCTACAAATATTGGTCAGGAAGTCATATGTGAAGATTTTGTCAATTTCCACCCAAATGACACATTTGATGCAATTTGGGCTTGTGCTTCTCTTTTGCATTTAGAACAAGCTGAGTTACCATTCGTAGTAAAAAATCTTCTATCAATGTTGAAAAATAAAGGTATTCTTTATATGTCTTTCAAATATGGCACAAAATCAACCATAAAAAATGGCAGATTATTTACTGATATGAATACTGAATCATTAACAAAACTATTAAAATCTATAGGTAACAATAAAATTTTAGATATCTGGGTAACAAATGATGTAAGAACAGATCATGCAAATGAAAAATGGATTAATTCTATAGTATCTACAACAGACTAATATATAAAAATTTTGATAGACTAATAATCAATAATAAGTTGAGGAACACATGAAACAAAACGCCACTAACTTGAATGAAATATATTCTAGAGCTATTACTGGTGGTGATGAGTTGAAACGTCAACTTGTTCCTCAAATTATCTATAGCATACATCATGCACAGTATATTGACATGATAGTATCATTCTTAATGGAATCAGGTGTACGTAATATTATTGAAGATCTAAGAATTGCTCTAGCTAATAATGCAAAAATTAGAATTTTAACAGGATCATATTTAAAAATAACGCAACCAGGTGCACTTTGGCTACTTCGTCATGAATTTGCCTCAGAAATAGCAAATAACCAACTAGAACTTCATTTCTACAATGAAAAACACCGAAGTTTTCATGCAAAAGCTTATATTTTTCGTTATGCAGATAATTCCGATGAGATTTTTATTGGATCATCTAATCTTTCACAAAGTGCATTAACTGATGGAATTGAATGGAACTATAGATTTTCTAATAACTTGGACGAAATTAGTATTAAAGATTTTAAAAATTCATTTAATGAATTGTATGAAAAACACTCTGTCGCAATAACAGAAGAATTACTGATTAAATATTCCAATGAATGGAAATGCCCTTCTATTATTAAGGATTTTAATCTTCTAGATGAAAATAATAAAATTTCTCAAATTATTGCACCACGAGGCATTCAACTACAGGCCTTATGTGCACTTGAAAATAGCCGTTTAGAAGGATCAAAAAAAGCACTTATTGTTGCAGCGACAGGAATTGGTAAAACATATTTAGCAGCTTTCGATTCATTGAAATTTAAACGTATACTATTTATTGCTCATAGAGAAGAAATACTAAAACAAGCTGCAAATTCTTTTATGCTTATACATGGATGCAATCATAATAAAATTGGCTTTTTTAATAGTAATTGCAAGAATACTGACCAAGATTATATTTTTGCTAGTGTACAAACTATTGCAAGAGAAAACTATTTAAATGACAAATTTTTTAGCAAAGATTACTTTGATTATATTGTGATAGATGAATTTCATCACGCAGCTGCATGTAGCTACCAAAGAATTATAAAATACTTTAATCCTCAATTTTTATTAGGTCTTACTGCTACACCTGAACGCTTAGATGGAAAATCAATTTATGCTTTAACTGATCACAATGTTCCATTCAAAATAGACTTATTTACAGCTATAAATCAAGGATTATTAGTACCATTTCATTACTATGCAATTTATGATTATACCGTTGATTACAATATTATTGACATTAAAAACGGTAAATATGTTGAGCGAGAACTAGAAAAGAATTTAAACATAATTGAAAGACATGAATTAGTATTTAAATATTATGCTAAATATCAAAGCTCAAAAGCTTTAGCTTTTTGCGTAAATCAAAAACACGCAATTGAATCCGCACAATATTTTAAATCCAAAAATGTTGATGTAGCTATTGTCATAAGCAATACACAACACACAGATAATGAACTAAATAATCTTATTATGAACCGTGATGAAGCCATAAGCAGACTACGAGATAAAACAGATCCTCTTTCAATTATATTTTGTGTTGATATGTTTAATGAAGGTGTTGATATACCTGAAATAGATATGGTATTACTTTTAAGACCAACAGAATCTCCAACAATATTTTTTCAACAACTTGGACGTGGGTTGCGTTTAGCGCCTAACTCTATAAATAAAAATTATTTAAATGTCCTAGATTTTATTGGTAATTATAAACATGCAGGACGCGTATTTACTTATTTAGGTATTCAAAGTGACCATCCCAAAAATGCAGGAGGAATTGGATCTCAGCATGAGAAAGGGAAAAAAACTGAATTCCCTGATAATTGCATAGTAGATGCAGATATAAAAGTTATTGATATTATCAATGAACAAAGAAATAAAGCTAAATACTCTGTAAATGCACTTCGCGAAGAATACATGAGAATAAAGGAACAGAATAACAATATACCACCATCAAGGTACGAATATGCAACAGATCTTGATGATGACTTATTTACTCATTTTTCAGCAATTAACAAATCATGGCCTTTAGCGAGATACCTCGAATACAGATCCCAAATTATAGTTGATTTAAATGATGAAGAAATAAAGCTTATAAATTCACCAGCTTATGAATTAATAAAGCAGATTGAAAAGGAACATTTTACTCGTTCTTACAAACTGTCAGTTCTAAAAAGCTTTATTGAATACGATTATAATGAAAAGCCAATAGCCATCAAATCACAAGTATCATTATCATCAATTCTAAAAACATTTAGAGATTTTTATGCTAATAGCTTCTATCAACAAGACTTAGGAGACAAGAATATTATCCACAAATGCAAAAATTACAACGAAACAAATGAGTCAACATTTAGAACATTAGTGATAAATAAACCGATTCATTATCTCTGTACACAAACAAGCGACGGTGTTTCTATATTTTATTATAACAAAAATACAGAAATTTTAAGTATAGATAAATCCTTACATCCATATCTAGCAAGTATCACCTTAGCAAGAGAGTATGATGATTTATGCACTACTAAAATTTATACTTACTTTAGAAATAAATACCAAAATGTACAATAATAAAACCATAGTTAATGGTTAATGGTTACTGCACTTTTTTCTGGTATTTTTAATGTAAATGTATAATTTAAACTAACACACAAAATTTTATTAAAATTGATTTTAAAGCATAAATACAACTAAATACGTGAATTTATTTCCTCTAATAACTGACACATTTTCATAGATTTTTCAAATGCAGACGAAGGATCAACATCTTTGCATAATTTGTCATGCATTATTTTTAAGCCTCCATTTGTATACTGTTCAAATTCTGATATAGAATTTTTATCAAAATTTTTGCTAAAAATCATTTTTCTAAAATCTTCCATGTCTTGATCTGATGTAAAATTTTTACACTCTCTTAGAGCAATAACCCTTAATACAAAATCAAGATGATCATGTTCTACCTGTTCCCCACTAATTTGTTTAGTATCATCCGCATTATTTGACTGTTCTGAAATGTCATCACTACATCTAGTGGCATAAATATAACCTATCATTGGAGCAAGGCTTAACACATCTGTATTGCGAGGAAAATACTCATATGAAACGACTAAATCTTTAATATACGTTCCAAAGCTTCCTAAAAATTTTTTACCTTTATCGTACATAATATTTACCCTTTAGTATTCTATAATTTCAGTCATAACATCACTTAATTTTTTCAAAGAATAAGTTTTACATATATGATTTTGTAAAGTTTCACGAGCTACCTCACCACCGACATTGTTTATAAATAACACCAATTGTTGAAAATTGTCAGCAAGCATGTTACAAACTTTGCGGATACGATCTTTGTCTAAATTTGAAAATGGAGCATCCATTATTAGAGGATAATTAATACCATCATCAAAAGTCATATACTGTATTGCAGTTATGAAACAAAATACAATAACATCGCCCTGTCCTTCAGAATTGTCAATTCTTTCATTTGTTTTTGAGTTTATAAGTTTTAAATCATATTTTTCACTTACTTCTAACCTCAGTTCACTTTCAAATACATTTCCGAATAATTCATTTATCTTATTTGTAAATTTCTCTCGAGTATTTAGAGACTCAGATTCATATTCATCTTGTAATTTTTTAAGTACAGCACAAGCATAATTATATTCATGAATCAATTGCTTTGTTTCTTCACTCTTTTTACATTCTTCATCTATTTAATTTTTATAATTTTCCAAGTTTGATTTAGATTTTTTATTTTTTTCAAGCAACATTGCTAATTCTGTCTTATGATATTCGATGCTTTCTTTTGCGTTATTTTCTTCTTCTTTTAACTTTGTTCTCTTTGAATCATTAGAAGCAAAAACACTCTCATCATAGTTTTCTAATTCATTTTGAATTTCTCGATATTTAGTATATTTTTCAGAAATTTTAGTTTTATAACTTTCTATTTCATCTAATGTAAAACCGTTATTTTTAACTTCTGAAATTTGAATCTTAAAAAGATTTATTAAATTTGTAAATTCTTGACTTTTTAATGAATTTTTCATTTTTTTAAAAAATGAAATATCTTCTTCTGTTAGTTCTCTTCCACAAATACACTTTCCACAATCTAGTAAAGAATCTATAAATTCTACTGATGCATCTAAATTAGATGTACTACCTAAAATTTTATTTTCTTCAATACCATTACACAGCTTACTTAGTATCCATTTTTTTGTTTTTTCTAAATTAAATTCATTTTTTATATTTTTAAAACAATTATCAATATCAGATTTTATAGTATCGAGATTTTTTCTAGCACTATTAATCTTCTCAGCTATAACTTTATTTTCTTCTAATTTCATAAATTCGCTTTCATTATTGCGAATTACAGATTCATATTGTGATATTTCTTTGTTACACACACTAATTTTTTCGTTATTTTTTTCTATAGATTTTTCTTCTTCTTCAATTTTTTTATAAAGATCTTCTAGTATGTTATTTTGTTTACCTCTTTTTTTAATCTCATTATTAATTAAATCTATGACACCTTTCTTTTTTTCACCTAAATGTCTAATAGCCTTATTTAGATACTCTAAACCAACAATTTTCTCTACAGCTTTCTTAAATTCTTCGTTTGGTTCATCACTGTTATTCAAGCTTTTGTTTACACTTTTAGCTATCTTTGTTATACCTTCGCCTTGAAAGAAAAAATAATCAGCTAATTCTTTAGGTATGAGTTTATTAATCGTTGTTTGCGCATTTAAGTCTACAGGATCATAATTTTTAGCACATCCATACTCATTCTTATAATTTACATTTAATTTAAGGTAATTTTCAACATTCGATTCAGGACAAACCTCTCGCTTTGCTTTATTTTTTATACAATATCTTTGTTTTCTTGTTAAAGTACAAGATTGATCTTTATTTTTAAATTCAATAACTACAAATGTTTCTTTTTCATCATTTTCACACTCATCATCAAGCATCTTTTTTTGGATATTTTTACTTAATAACAGCTTATCATCAAACAAATCATACTCACCACCAAAGAAACACCATAAAAAAGCTTTCTCTAATGTAGTTTTACCTGTAGTATTGTCTCCATCTACAAAAATTACTTTTTGGTCTACATCATCTAAATTAGTAGATAAATCTATAATATGATTTCCCTCAAATTGTCTAAAATTTTTTAATGTAATTTTAGTTATTTCCATACTTATCTCCTAAATTTGTATTAATAATTTTTCGTATAAGTGAAATCATTTCCTTATCAGGCTTGTTATTATTATTATTAACAATATTAGGAGCTAAATTGTTTATCTCTTGTTTTTTGATCTCATCAACAATTGTATCAATTAAATCATCATCAATATTTGTACTTTGATCATCATTTTCCATAGTTTTATATTCCATTTATAAATATTTATTATGTAAATTATTCTTCAGTATTTACAAAATTGTTTAAATCTTTTTCTTGTAAATTAAAGTCTTCCGCAAGCTTTAATAATAACTTATGACCCTCACAATGATTTCGCGCTAAGCGAGAAAATTCATTACATCTAATTAATTCATTTTTTATTAATCCCAAAAAGCTTCTTCTATCTTCTTTATGTAAAAAATCAATTTCATCAATTCCATAAGGTAAAGTTATCATGTCAAAAATCACAGCATGTTCTTTTCCTGGAAACAATCGTAGAACACGACCTCGTCTCTGAACATATTCTTTTGGATTTGTAGTACTCGCCATAATTACAGCAGTTTTAACACACGGTATATTTACACCTTCATCCAAACACTTAATTGCCACAATTGCCTGTAATTTTTTACTTTCAAGATCTGCAATAATTTTATGACGTTCATCCATCGTGTTTACTGCTGTAAAAGTTGTAACTTTCATATCAAATTCATTACCCATAATTTTAGTAACACTATTGATTTGATTGTCACAAATATTATTATCATCATCGGAATAAGAGGACCCCACTCCACAATATACAAGGATGTCATTCTCATTTTGTAAGTTATTTTTATCAATAATACTTCGAAGTTCATTAAGTTTATTTTTCGCACATGCGATAATTCTTGCCCTGTTTAAACAAAGGATCTTCCCATATTTATTTAATTTGGTTTTACCATTTTTTTCTTTTATTAAACATTTGGATATTTCTAAACTTAATTCCTCATATTGCTGACGTTCATCTGCTGTTAAACTAACCACGCAAGGGTAATAATAATATTCAGTAAGCATTTTTTGTTTAATCGCTTCATCCATACCATAAGATATGCATGTTTTCCCAAAATAATCTCTAAGAAATTTAGTTCCATCTATATCATTATGACGATCTAATGTTGCTGATAATGCAAGGCGATATTTAAAAGCTACAGCTAATTCTTCTAATTTAATTCTGATTCCTGATGCGCCTACATTATGAGCTTCATCTATGACTATTAAGTTTTGTTCATTATTCGTTAGTGCACAAAGATATTTATGAACATCTTTTGAACATAAAGAAGCGTTGGTTGTAATAAAGCAATTTCTATTGTTTGTATTACTTATAGCTAAAATTGAATTTTTTAAATTTGTTTTCCATTTTTTTTGTTTTGAGTCACTGTGACCTACAACAGGATTAATACCAAAATTTTTAAGATCTTCACACCATTGTTCAACTAAATGTTGATAAGGACATACTATAACAACAAATAGCCCTTCACTTCTATCCAATGAATTATACAGCTCAACTATGGCTAATAATGCCGTTAAAGTCTTACCTGTACCTGTAGCCATTTCAAATATTCCATTAAAGTTGTTCTCTTCCCATTTTTTAACAGCCTCTAATTGATATTCGCGATATTTTATATATTCTGGTACCATCCATACTTTAGAACATTCATCTGATTTTTTTTTGTTAGATCTTTGAGAGATTAATTCGCGTAACCATCTTTCATCACTCAGATTTGATTTTTGCCGAAATTTTTTTATAAACTCATGCTTTAACTTGGGAATCTCAAAAACAATCATTCCCTTTTCATTATCATTCCATAATCTATCAAAGTATTCTTTGTGGTTTTTTACACGACAAAAGGTTTCATCACTAGTCCAACTACAAAATACTTCAAAAGATTCTAAATTCTTTTTAAGTCCAGCTTCTGTCTCATTTACTGACCCAGAAAATGAAATCATATTATTATTAGAATCTGTAAACACTCCAATTTTTTCATGATACAATCCATAATCATCAGTCATTGCCAATTTTATATCAAGAATCCCTAAGGCAATTAATCTACAAACATCATCTAATACATGTTTGTCACATGTAATATTATTTAATTCATCACACAAATTATCACAAATAATTTCTGAGAATATATCTTTTCCTCTCAATTGGTAACCCAATCGAATAGCTTTTTCATCCATGTCTGATATATGTGGTGAACATATAATTCGAATATGACCGTTTCTTATAGCAATTTCTTCTAGAGATGAGCCTATTTCATTAAATACAGAAGACGAAAAATACCCTGTTGCTCGACGATAAACTACTGTTTGCGCAAGAATAGGATTAAAAAAATCATCTGCAAAATTGTCTATATTGCTTCTATAATTATATTTTAATTTTAGATCGCGTAAACTCATGTTTAAATGTTCTCGCTAACAAAATTTAATGCATCATTAAGCATTTCAAAATCAGCATCAGTGGTAAGTGCATTAACACTAAAACGAATAGTTCCTCCATCGTCGGTACCTATATGCTTATGCGCTAAAGGGGCACATTGAAAACCAGACCTCGTTGTCACTCCATGCTCAAATAATACTTGCGATAACTCACTAACACTTAGATAATCAGATAGAGCAGAGATAATACCAACACCTTCTAGATTTTGACCTATAGGAAGAATAGGATGTATAAAAGAATATTTAGCTAAAATATTTAGTAACTTTTGTTTATTCGACTTTTCCTCTATATATAAATTATCTACACCTTTACTTAATATCCATTTAGCTGATGCATCTAACGCCGCCATTGCATATAGATTTTTAGTTCCTACTTCGTATCGTTCTGGTGGATTTATTGGATTATCATGTGATTCTGATTCAATTCCACTACCGCCATGAATCAATGGATTGGGAACAACTCTGCCACTCATAGCAAAACCCGAGCACCCAGGCAAACCTAATAAAGTTTTATGTCCTGCAAATACAATAAAATCTACAAACATTGAAATTGTAGATAAATCTATAAGCCCGGCAGCTTGGGCACAATCAGCAACAATAATAGTTTGGGGACAAATTTCTCGAATTATTTTACATATTTCTATTGATGGCAACACATTTCCAAAAACATTGCCTACTACAGGGAATACCACTAATCGTGGTTTTTGACACGAAATCAATTCTCTAAAAGCTGAACAATCTAACAAAAAGGATTCAAAAGGTATTTGTAATAAATTAATACGTCTTTCTTTTTTCAAATAATATAATGGACGTAGTACAGAATTGTGACAAAACGGTGTATGAAAAACAATTTCTCCATCTTTATAAAAAATACCTTTAAGGATAGTATTCAAAGCTTCAGTTGCACTAGCTGAAAAACAAATAGACCACGAATTACCTACTCCAAGAATTTGCTTTATAGAATCTCTTAATCCATCCACATTCAAATATGAACATTGATTTCTACCAAGACTTCCTTGATCAATTTTCATTAACTTATAAATAGTATCTTTTACAACATCTAAATGTCTACCAGAAGATGCCGCTGTATCAAAATATCCTGCCATGACTAATCCTTTATGTTAAAACACTGAGTTTTTATATAGGAAATCACTTCATCACGGAAAGTATCAAATTGATTTCTGAACGAAACATCAACTTTATTTTTACTGTTAGATATTAAGTTAATTTGGGTACAACCTCTATCCTGAAATTGCTTTAATGTTTTTTCAAGTTTAGGATTAATTTTTTTACCAAATAATGAATCCTCATCTGAATATTCATTACAATTTAGAACTTCGCAATTTTTCTTATCTCTTATATTTTGAAAATAGCTATAATAATTATTACCAATTTTTTGTTGCACAAACTCATCACTAATTAGGCCTAACAATCTAGCCAAATTAAATATGTCATTAAAACTTTGAGTATCTAAGTTTCTACCAGCTTTGTAACTACCCGCAAATACAGTATACCAATACCATCCTTCTATTTTTTTTAGACTAACTACATTATTCCAAACACTATCCTGCATTAAACAAATGGTAATGGGCGTAATCATTTTGGTATATTGCACATTACTAATTTCTTTTAAACCTATATATTGATTTAAAAATGCAAGCGTTCTAACAAAACCTTTAACGCTAACTTCAAAATACTTTCTTATCTCATATTGAGGATTATTAATTTTTAAAATATTTTTAGGTGTGTAACTACCTTTTTGTAGATCTTTCAATGAATCAGCTATCGAAACATTAAAATTATAGCTACGCAAACAGCAGATTATATTAATCATAAACAATTGTTCAGCAACAACCTGTTTTACACTATCATCATCAAGAAGATTCATATTATTTAAATTGCATTCTTCATTTCCACCATCTAACTTAATTGTTATTTTTTTTTCAATCGCTTCAACAAAAATGTCATGAATAGTATTTTTTATACAACCTTTTTCATTCGCCATTGCTGTGCGTGCTACTACTAAATCAAACAAACCTAATGGTGTTCCACCTTCATTGAGGGCTGAAAATATATTTATGGAACGTTCAAAATCAGAACTATCTAAATTTAAAAAAGTAATTTCTCGTTCTTCAATACGCCTCAAAAACAGCTTTATATTTTCTACCCATCTTCTACTAGAATTTAATAAGGACTTACGCAGAGCAGGAATATAGGTCTGATGGAAAACATTAGAATTTAGATTTTTACCTATCTCTTCAGCATATTTCTTATTTTCAGGCTCATCCATATCAATAAATTCGCGAAATTTTTTACTTAATTCGTTTTTTGTATTATGAGATATAAACCATTCAATAATTATTTCTTTTCTGTTTTCTGCAATATTATCAATAATAGAAGATACTTCTTTGTTATAGTCACGATTAAA
>CAZTNG010000066.1:0-12881 GCA_964615195.1 uncultured Enterobacterales bacterium | reverse complement strand
GAATGACTTTTTTTAATATATTGCAATAAAAAAGGATCCAACATTTTGAATCCTTTCTTTTGTAAAACTAATGATTAATTAGAGGTTTGCAATTACATCTTTTTGGTCAATAATTTTTTGCATGCTAAGTTTGAAGCCATCAAGTTTTTCTTGTTCCTTAGCTATAACTTGAGCTGGAGCCTTTTCTGTAAAAGCTTTATTTTGAAGTTTTGAATTAATTCTTGAAATTTCAGATTCAATCTTTGCTAATTCTTTATCCAATCTTGCTAGCTCTTCATCTTTTTTGATAATGCTAGCTATTGGCAATAGAACTTCACTTTTACCAACAATTTTTGCTATTGTAGGCGGAATATCATTACCTGCTATAGTAACATTATCAAGATTAGCTAAAGCATTAACAAAAGCTTTGTTGCTTGTTATGATTGATATTTCTTCAGCATTGCCTCTCATTAAAGGACTGAGTTTTAATGAAGGTGCAAGATTTTTTTCGGCACGAACATTTCTGATAGCAATAACAAATTCTTTAATAAAGTTTTGCTCATTTAAGGCTTTTTCATCAACTTCATAATCAGCTTCAGAAGGGAAACTCTTAAGCATTATTGTGTCGTTATCCTTGTAGTCTTGGCGTACAAGAGGAGCTACTGCTTTATAAATTTCTTCTGTTATGAATGGCATAATAGGATGAGCTAATCTTAATGTAACTTCAATAACCTCAAGAAGATTAAATAAGGTTGCATTCTTTTGCTTGTCTGTTCCAAAATTGTCTGTTGGATTTTTACACCATAAAACAGGTTTTGTTAATTCTATGTACCAATCACATAGTTCATTCCAAATAAATTCATATAAAGCAGCTGCTGCTAGGTCAAAGCGATAGTTATCTAATGATGAACGAACGTCTTTAATACATAAAGCAAGCTTACTTCTAATGTATCTATCTGGTAGTGTATAGTCTTGAGATTCAGGACGGATTATCTCTTTCCCTTCGACACTCATTAAAGCATAACGACTAGCATTCCATAGCTTATTGCAGAAGTTACGGTAACCTTCTAGTCTCTTCATGTCCCAATTAATGTCTCGACCTGTAGATGCTAAAGCAGTTAGTGTAAAGCGAAGGGCATCAGTACCATGAGCTTCAATTCCATCAGGGAATTGCTTTATTGTACGTTTGCCGATTTTTTCAGCTAGCTGAGGTTGCATCATGTTTCCAGTACGCTTTTTAAGTAAACCGTCTAAAGAAATGCCATCAATCATATCTAAAGGATCTATAACATTTCCTTTAGACTTACTCATTTTTTGACCTTCTTCATCACGGATTAGCCCTGTAACATACACGGTTTTAAATGGAACCTGAGGTTTGCCATTTTCGTCCTTGATAAAGTGCATAGTCATCATAATCATTCTAGCTACCCAGAAGAATATAATGTCGAAACCAGTTACTAGCACGTTTGTTGGATGGAACATTTTTAGTTCAGGGGTATTGTTTGGCCAGCCTAATGTTGAAAATGTCCATAGCCCTGAAGAGAACCAGGTATCAAGAACGTCGTTGTCCTGAGTAAGTTTAGTATTTGCCCCAATATTATTCTGTTGACGAACTTCTTCTTCATTATGGCCTACATAAACTTTACCAGTTTCATCATACCATGCAGGAATTCTGTGTCCCCACCATAATTGACGTGATATACACCAATCTTGAATATCGCGCATCCATGAGAAGTACATATTTTCATATTGCTTAGGTACAAATTGAATATCACCATTTTCAACAGCTTCAATTGCAGGTTTTGCTAAAACTGATGCTCGCACATACCATTGATCTGTAAGCATCGGTTCAATAGGTACACCACCTCTATCACCATAAGGTTGCATTAGAGTGTGATCTTCAATTTTTTCTAAAAGACATAAATCTTTAAGATCATCCACCATCACGTCACGAGCTTTGTATCTATCTAATCCACGATATTTTTCAGGGATAAATGAATCATAGGCATTTGATG
Organism: uncultured Enterobacterales bacterium; assembly: GCA_964615195.1. Taxonomy (GTDB): domain Bacteria; phylum Pseudomonadota; class Gammaproteobacteria; order Enterobacterales; family Succinivibrionaceae; genus HGM20899. The sequence continues at coordinate 10,887 of CAZTNG010000066.1, read as the reverse complement.
GTTCACCATTTGTATCAAAAACTTCTGCATTATCTCTAATACACGCATCTTCAGTAAGAATATTAATCATTGGTAATGAATGTCTCTTACCGACTTCATTATCATTGAAGTCATGAGCAGGTGTTATTTTTACACAACCTGTTCCTTTTGTCATATCTGCGTGCTCGTCACCTACTATTGGTATGAGTCTGTTGACTAAAGGTAATATAAGCTTAGAACCAATGAGATCTTTATATCTAGGGTCTTCTTTGTTTACAGCAACAGCTGTATCACCAAGTAGAGTTTCAGGTCTTGTGGTTGCAACAATTAAATAATCTTTACCTTCGGAAGTTTTTTTACCATCTGCTAGATGGTATTTTATATGCCACATGTGGCCTTTTACTTCCTTATTTTCTACTTCAAGATCAGAAATAGCTGTACGTAATTTTGGATCCCAATTTACAAGTCTTTTCCCTCTATAAATAAGGTTTTCTTGATATAGTCTTATAAAAACTTCTTGGACTGCTGCTGATAAGCCATCATCCATAGTAAAGCGTTCTCTATCCCAATCTACTGATGTCCCTAATCTGCGCATTTGGCGAGTAATTGTTCCACCAGATTGTTCTTTCCAACTCCAAATCTTTTTAATGAATTCGTCGCGGCCATAATCATGTCTAGTTTTACCTTCTTCGGCTGCAATTTTTCTTTCAACAACCATTTGTGTTGCAATACCAGCATGATCAGTTCCTGCTTGCCAAAGTGTATTATCACCTAGCATTCTATGGTATCTAGTTAGTATGTCCATGATGGTTTGCTGGAAAGCATGACCCATATGAAGAGAACCAGTTACATTAGGTGGTGGTAAGCAGATACAATAGGATGGTTTTGAATCATCCATGTTAGGCTTAAAAAAGCCATTATCTTCCCAAGTTTTATAAATCGCCTGCTCAATGGCGCTAGGATTATATGTTTTTTCCATCGTTTTCTTCTTTAAAGCAAACATAATAGGGCGTAAGGCTTGTTTGTCTACCGCCCATTTAGTAGATTGATTTTCTTGCAATAAACTGTTCTTGAATTTGGCTTAAAGCAAGATTCCTGTGACTTTCATAATCCGATAGATATTGTATGTCAACGAATTTCAATGTGCATATTGTACTCTAAATAGGTGGGAAATTCACTTGTTTTGATAAGCTAAGTTTATACAGTGCTGTATGGTAAATTTTATTATGTAGCTAATGATTAAAACTTAAAAATATGTAATATGTGATAAAAGATTGTTGTAGCAATATTATTCAGTAAGACAATATCTTAAGCAAACTAGTAATGATTTGTTATAATGAAGTATTATGAAACACGGAACGTGTTTATTTTTATATTTATGTGTCGTCCATGAAAAAATTTTTTTATATTTGCTCTTTTTTATTGATAGTTTTAGCTAGTTCTTTAGTTGGTATTTATTTTTATGTTAATAATGAACTACAAAAGATAGATTCATTACGTACGATAGATACAACTTTATATACAGTTAAAAATGGCCAACAAGCTAGAAGTGTAGTATTGGATTTATATCCTATACAAATTAATAGATATGTTTTAAGGTATTGGCTTAAAAATAATAAAGATTTAACAAAAATAAAAAGTGGAACTTATGAAATCAATAAGGATATGAGCTTAAAGGAAGTTTTGGAGTTATTGGTCAGTGGTAAGGTTAAATCTTATTCAATTTCATTAATTGAAGGTGGACGACTAAGTGATTTTTTACGTGTTATTGAAAATAATAAAGATTTAGTACACAAGTTACCTGTCGAGGTTACTGAAGAATACATTGCTAATTTATTAGGTTTAGAAGATATTAAAAATCCTGAAGGTTTATTAATGCCGGATACTTATGTTTTTAGTTATGGCGATGATGATATATCAATTCTTAAAAGATCTTATGATGAAAATAAAAAATATTTGCAGAGTGAATATGCACAACGCGCAAAAGATCTACCTTATAAAAATGAATATGAAGCCTTAATTATGGCTTCGATAATTGAAAAAGAATCTGCTGTAGCAGATGAACGTCCAATAGTTGCATCAGTTTTTATTAATAGATTGAAGCAAGGAATAAAACTACAAACAGATCCAACAGTGATTTATGGCGTCAGAGATCGTTATAAAGGTAAAATTTTAAAAAGTTTTTTAGATGATAATAATCAATATAATACATATATTATTGATGGTTTACCGATAACTCCAATAGCAATGCCAGGGAGAGATTCGATTCATGCAGCATTGCATCCAGCTGATACAAAATTCTTATTTTTTGTAGCTAAGGGACCTGATAGTAGAGAAGGTCATGTTTTTTCAGAAAACGTTAAACAACATGAAAAAGCTGTTAAAGAATATCGTAAAAAGGTAAATGATTATAAAAAAAGTGTTTCGTTAATTAACAATCAAAATACAGCTAAAGAGAATGTCGTAGATAAAGATTAAAAGACAAAAAATAAAGATTAATGACAAAAAATATTAATGTACTATTGTACTGCTATAGCATTAATTAATATTAGAAAATTAGCGCATGAATAAAGGTATAAAAATGGGTAAATTTATTGTTATTGAAGGATGTGAAGGCGCTGGAAAAAGTACAGCAGTTGCTACTGTGCATAAATTTTTAGTGCAAAATGGTGTCCCAGACAATTGTATTGTCCACACTAGAGAACCTGGAGGAACACCAATTGCCGAAAAAATAAGAACCATTCTTAAAGAAATTAATAATGAAGATAAAATGTGTAGTGATACAGAGTTGTTACTAATGTATGCAGCAAGGGCTCAATTAGTAAATACTGTAATAAAACCAGCATTAGCTAAAAATTACTATGTTATTGGTGACCGTCATGATTTATCTAGTGTCGCTTATCAAGGAGCAGGAAGAGGAATTAATAGAACATTGATAGATTCTATTCGAAAAATTATTCTAGGCGATTTTGTTCCTGATTTGACTCTTGTTATGGATTTACCACCTGAAATTGGTTTAGCAAGAGCGGGTAAACGTGGAGAATTAGATCGATTTGAGCAAGAAAATATTTCATTCTTTAATCGTATTCGTAATTGTTTTTTAGATGAAGCCAAAATACATTCTGATAGAATTAAAGTGATTAATGCTGCTAATAATCTTGATAAGGTAAATGAAGATATTGTTGCAGAGTTAAGGAAATCTTTATGTATAGTTGGTTAGAACAAACCTACAATAATTATTTAGAAATGCGTCGTTTAAACAGATTGTCACATGCTGTTTTAATTTGTGGCGCTGAAGGTTTGGGTGTAAGAGAGCTTTCACAAGAAATTGCGAGAGTTTCTTTGTGTTCTGCTAAAGGTTTAGAAAATTGTAATTGCCACAGTTGTGCAATGTTAAAGGCTAATACTCATCCAGATTTTATTGTTGTAAATAAAGGTGAAGGTTCATCTATAGGAGTGGATCAATTAAGATCATGTATTGAAGCTTTAGAGGAAACATCTACAAATGCTCATGGAAAAGTTGTACTAGTAGAAGGTGCAAATTATATGACGACTGCTGCTTCTAATGCTCTACTTAAAACCTTAGAAGAACCTCCGCGTAATTCATTCATTATTTTGACTGCAAATAATGTGCGTTCTTTATTACCTACAATTATAAGTAGAACTATGCGTTTGCAAGTAACAATTCCTCCTATGGATGAGCTTAATAAGTTTTTACAAGATTTAACTCATACAGATGATGATTTCAGACTTGCTTTAGCTGTTAGTGGTATGTCACCATTAAAAGTTAAAACATATATTGAGAACGGATTGAACCAAAAACTTTATGAAGCTGTAAAAATATTTGCAGATGTTGTGATGAAAAGAGAGCAAGTAGTTAGTTTTGTTAATTTTGTGGATAAACAAATTGATAAGGAAACGCTTTTCGGTTTGTTGTATGTTTTATTGAAAGACATAATGTTGTATCAAAATGGCGTGAAAATTGAGCATTTACATGCTTTAGGTCACTATCCTGATCTTTTAAATAAACTTGTTATGGTACATCCAGATTCATTGAATACGGCTATGAGACATATTGTTTCACTTAAAACAGTTCCTGGTATGAAGACTTCTCCTGTGAATAACTTGCAACTTGTTGTTTGGTTAAACTTATTAGTGAGTATTAAATAACAAGAATCTTTAAATATTAAAAGATTCTTGTTTAATAATATTAAGTGTTAGCAAGCTTTGGTTTGTAGGAAATCTAGAAGTAGGGACACTGGGCGTCCTGTCGCAGTTTTCTTTTTGCCACTAACCCATGCTGTTCCAGCAATATCAAGATGTACCCAAGGTGTATTCTCTACAAAGTTTTGTAGAAATTGAGCTGCAGTAGTTGCTCCTGCAAGTCTGCCTCCGGTATTTGCAATATCACCAAAGCGTGCTTCAATCATATCATCATAAAGTTCACCCATAGGCATAGGCCATGCGCTGTCATTAGATGTTAGTGAAGCATTTATAAAATCTTGCATAAGTTTTTTAGAGTTACTAAATATGCCGGTATTAAACGATCCTAGTGCTACCATGCAAGCTCCAGTCAAGGTTGCTATGTCAATGATATATCGCGGTTTAAATGTTGTTGCATAGCTTAATGCATCACATAACACCATTCTACCCTCAGCATCTGTATTTAGTACTTCAATTGTTGTGCCATTTCTTGCTTGTATGATATCTCCAGGTTTGTAAGAGTTACCATCAGGTAAATTTTCAGCACATGCAGCAATGGCTATAATATTAATTTTTAATTTAAGCATTGCAACAGCCCGTATTGTAGCTAAAACTGATATGGCTCCACATTTATCAAACATCATTTCATCCATTCCAGCACCAGGTTTTAAACTTATACCGCCAGAATCAAATGTTAATCCTTTTCCTACTAACACTATTGGCGCTGTTTTATGTTCTGTATCACCGTTATAGCTTAAAACACTCATAAATGGTTCTTGTTTTGAGCCTTTAGCTACAGCTAAATAGGCATTCATATTCATGTTAGCTAAATCTTGCAAACCATAAATTAATGTATCAATAGTCTTAAATTCGTCTGCAATGGCTTGAGCTTCTAAGCTTACGTAATTTGGTGTACAAATGTTACCTGGTAGATTTGCCATCAATCTAGCATAAAGAACATTTTGTAAATATATTGAGCTTTTTATACATTGGTCATTGTATTTTTTTTGGGTAGCGTCATCAAAATAATCCATATTAAGAGGTGATATGGTAATTTTATTTAACTTAAATTCAATAGGTGACTCGTCTGATTTGAATCTATTATCATTAAACGGTAATGCAGCGAATAAAGCATTAAAAAATGTACTTAAATTTGGCAGTTTTTCACAAAAATTAGGTGTCAATAAAAATGTTATTGATGCACTATCATCATTCCTAAGTTTACTAACTAAAAGCTCACATATTTTTGATAAAGCTTGTTCTGTTAAATCGTTATCAATTTTATTGTTACTATAGTTTATAGTGATTAAATCTTGATCATTTATATTTACACGTTTAGCGGTAATTTTGGAATTGTCAGTAAATAAATTTTTTATCACATCATTGTTAATACCTAAAAGATTATTAATTTGGGGTAAATATGATGTGTATTCTTCAAAAGTTCCGATAAAAGAAATAACATTAGAGCGTTCAAGTTTAGAAATACTCTTAATCTCAAGCTGTGGTATGTTTTTAGACAGTTCTCGACAAAGTGTATGATCATTAAAATTATACATTTATTTGTTCCTTAAGCAATTTTCGAGGTTATTATAGCTTTATATTTACTGCTAATTTTTATTAATATAAACCTTTTTAACAATGGTTTTTATTAGATTATATATTACCTATATAAAATATGTATTATGTATAATGTTTGTAATTATTTAAAAGTGTTTATAATTAAAGTTCTAGATAAAAAGAATAACTAAAGCTTTATAATTTGATTTATCATAAAACATTTAAACATGTTAGAATAGATTCTAATTATCGTTATTTTCCCATTTTAATTGTGATACTTAAGTATTGTGAATACTCTTTCTAAATATATTTTTAAAGATACTGTCAAAACGCAATTTGCGATATTTGCAGTGTTAATGCTTATCTTTATGAGCCAAACTTTTATAAAGTTTATTGGTCGAGCTGCTAAAGGTTCTATTCCTGCTGAACTAGTTTCTCAATTGATGAGTTTGTCTATTCCCTCTATGGCAAACTTTATGTTGCCACTATCATTGTTTCTTGCACTTTTGTTTTCAATTGGAAGCTTTTGTTCACAAAGTGAAATGGTAGTAATGCGTTCCGTTGGTTATTCACGTGTGAGATTATTGTCTATTGCTTGTTGGATGGCTTTTGGAACAGGTTTATTAAGTTTAGCATGTACTACAGTTTTATCTCCTTGGTGTGAAGCTAAGCAATTGGAATTAATTGATAAGGCTAAATCAGATCCAAGTTTCTTTGCATTGGAAAGCGGTAAATTTTTGAATTTAATGGATACTGTAATTTATATTGATAAATTTGACGATACCAATGACAAAACAATGCATCAGATATATATTTTTAATCAAGGTGATCAAGGTAAAAATATTGCTCCTTCAGTAACAATTTCTTCTGAGGGAATAATTAATTATGATAATAATGATCTCATGTGGTTAAGTTTAAAAAATGGACTTAGATATGAAGGACCAAATAAACAAAATAGATTTCAGGTTTCAGAATTTGGTGAGTATAGTGCTTTAGTGCCGGAGTCTAATTCGGTGAGAGATGATTTAAAGGTTTCAGCCAAATCTACCATGCAATTATATAAAGATAAGTCAAGTGCAGATATAGCTGAGTTGCAATGGAGAATAGCCCAACCAATAAGTATTTTTGTTTTGATTTTGTTAGTTGTTCCTTTATCAATGGTGAATCCTCGTCAAGGTAGGTTTGCTAAGTTCTTACCTGCAATTGCAATCTATATTAGTTATTATTTATTTGCCTTTGGCTTAAAATCTAGCATAGCTAGGGAGCACTTTCCTTTATTTCCTGGTGTATTCTTAGTACCCTTGATGTATTTTATTATTTTTTCAATACCTCTTAACCTAACGGATACAGAATGGGTGAGGAAGTTTTTAGCAAAATATAAGATTAAGAGAGCTGTAACATGTTCAAAATAGTAGATAGATATATTGGGCGAAATGTTATAAACATGGTTCTTTTATGCACATTAGGACTTGTAGCGTTAAGCTCACTTATAAAGTTTGTAGATCAACTTAGAAATGTGGGTCGTGGTGAGTTTGATACATTAGAAGCAATAATATTTGTTGGATATACCATTCCTGGTCAATTTGTAATGTTTTTTCCTTTAGGTGTTTTGCTCGGTACTGTATTGGCACTTGGAAATTTAGCATCGTCTAGTGAACTAATTGTAATGCAATCATTAGGTAAATCTAGACTAGGAATAGTTGGAAGTGCATGTAAGTCTATAATTCCTTTGATTATGGTTGTTATGCTTATAAGTGAATTTGTAGCGCCTATTGCAGAAATGAAATCTGAAAGTGTTTTTACTTCTGCTGTATACAATGGTCAACTAGCTGTAACAAATTCAGGTATTTGGTTCAAAGAAGGAAATGAATTTATAAACGTTAGTTATGTTCTTAGTGATGGTTCCTTAGATACAATTAATCGCTATACGTTTACAGATAGTATACCAAGAAAGCTTTTGAAAATTGAGTCAGCAAAGAAAGGCTCATGGGATGGTAAGCAATGGGTAATGAAAAATATTCAGGAACGAACTTTTACAGAATCAAAAATTTCTGTAGTAAATTTTGATTCTAAAGTTTGGCATATTTTATTGTCACCAGATAAGCTTGATGCGGTTGGCTTAAGTGCAACTGATTTGTCTATTAGAGGGTTATTTAGTTATATTTCATACATGAAAGATAATGGACAAAATGTTGATAGATACATTTTAGAATTATATAGAAAACTCATATCACCTTTTATGATTATTGTTGTTCTTTTGCTTGCTGCTAGTACAATTTTTGGTCCTCTAAGAAGTGCGTCAATGGGAGCTAGAATTGTTGTTGGCATTGTTGTTGGTTTTGCTTTTTATGCGATTAACGAAATTTTAGCACCATTTACGATTTTTTATGGTGTACCTCCTTTAGTAGGAGCATTAATGCCGTCTATTATTGTTTTAATTATTGCTATATATTTATTAAAAAGAAAGACATAATTATTTTATTAAGTTTTGTTTGTAAATGATGAGCCCCTGTAAGTTTAAGAAACATACGGGGGTTTGTTATTTGTTAAACTTACATACGAAGATAAAATTGAGAGCTATCGATTTTAGAAGGAATTATACATGGGGTATTATAACAATAAAAAATATAGGTTATATTAAAAGGTCAAATTTCTTTTGAAATTAGGAATTTGACCTCTGTAAAAAACGTAAATTTAATTTGTTCAACTTTCGTGAAGTGTTACAAAACAAGGCTTGTTACTAACAATCTTCAATAAGAGATAACGCATTTTCAATTACTGTTAAATCAGCACCAGGTTTGTAATGATTTAGAGCTATGTGCTGTCTAAAAGATCTAGAGTTAGGGCAGTTTGCAAACATTCCTAATAAGTGTCTTGATATATGCTTAAGTAATCCACCATTAGTTAAATGTTTTTCAATATAAGGATACATACTGCGTATAACTTCTTTTCTAGATAAAACTTGAGTAGGTTGGGCTCCAAAAATAAGTTCATCTGCTTTAATTAATTGGTAAGTATTTTGATATAATCCTCTTCCCATCATAACTCCATCTACATGTTCAAGATGGGGTAAAGCTTCTTCTAGTGTATTAATGTTGCCATTAATACTCATAAATAACTGAGGAAAATCTTTTTTTAACTCATATACTCTTTCATAGTTTAAAGGTGGCTTATCACGATTATCTCTTGGCGTCATGCCTTTTAGGAAGGCCATTCTTGCGTGCAGTGTTATGCTATCTAATTTTTCATTACAAAGCATTTCTATAAAATCGTGAATATACTCATAGGAGTCTAATTCATCAACTCCAAGTCTTGTTTTGACAGATACAGGTATAGCGACAGCGTCTTTCATTGCTTTAACACAATCACATACCAATTCTCTTTTACGCATAAGAATTGCACCAAAAGACCCGTTTTGTACTCGATCTGAAGGACATCCTACATTCAAATTAATTTCATCATATCCTCTTTCTTCAGCTAATTTTGCACATTTAGCTAAAGCCGAAGGGTCGGCTCCTCCTAATTGTAGAGCGATAGGGTGTTCTTGAGTTGAATACTCCAAAAAGTCGTTCTTACCATATAAGATAGCACCAGTTGTTGTTAATTCTGAATACAAAAGCATGTTCTTACACATGATTCGGCAAAGGTATCTAAAATGTTTATCTGTCATATCTAGCATAGGTGCTAGAGAAAGTTTTGCGGAATTAAAATTCATTTATTTATCGTCAATTTGTTTAATATAAGCCCTGTTTATATCCATTATTCGAGCTTTAATCCATGATGATCCTAATGATAATTCTTCAGGGGATATTTTTTTAGAGGCTTTTGTGCTAACCTTTTCAGCTTCATAAAATTTGGTTCTCAAAACTGGCAGATTACCATATCTTTTTGCCCAAAGTAAAAAGAATTCTGACTGCCTATAAGCAAGGTTGTATTTTTTTAAAGATAAAGCTACTTTTGCCAAGTTGTAAGAATATTCGTATGCTTCGTTATCAATAAGATTTTGATAAATTTCTAGTGCTTTTTCTCTATTATCTAAGGAGTTTGTGTTGTAGCTTAAAGTTTTTGCATATTGAACTGCACAAGAGTTATCTGCATTTTTCTCATAGGTAAGGCAATCATTAAATAATTTTTTGGCTTTTTCTTCATCTTTTGGAACACCTAGACCATTCCAATAAATAACGGCTAAGTATCTACTTGCTTTTATGTTTCCAAAATTTATTGATTGCTCTAGATATCTTCTAGCTAAATTCCAATCTCTAGGGCCTCCTTTACCTTTTAGATACATGAATCCTAAAAGTTCGGCTGCCACAGCATCACCTTTTTCGGCCTCATATTCACATTGTTGCATAGCAATATCGAATCTTTGTTTTTGTACAGTTTCTAGACAATTTTCATTTGGGGTAAATTCAGTACTAGCTGTTGTAATATTTGACAATAATAAAAGCAAAAATACTACTACATTTAACTGGGCCATTTTCATATAAATAAATCCAATTCAATACGAGATGTGTATATTACATGAATTATATTACACGTATGATGATAATAATATCAGTTAGGTTATTTTTTCCTTACGAATTATTAAAATTAATGATACTTAAAAATTAACATGTGATTTAGGTATGGATTGAAGTAGATAATATTTAACATAGTAAGAATTGTATTAAGAATGGTAGTGTCTCTAGTTGGGAAATTAATAACATTTATTTTGAATTTAATATTACAGTCAATTGGATAGCATATAATTTATAAATCCAAAATTTGGTCTGAAATTATTATTAATAAGAATTATTTACGTGGGATTGGATTATTTTGAATAAATAGGACTCAATATTATTGAGATTAAATTTACATATTTTTTAAGTAATAAAAAATATGGTACCAGAAGAGGGACTTGAACCCTCACGATATCACTACCGGCGGATTTTGAATCCGCTGCGTCTACCAATTCCGCCATTCTGGCACAGATGAGCGTATTTTACATGAAAAATAATCTTGTGCAACAATAAAAAATAAATTTGCTAAATTTTGTACATTCTTTAGCTGAAAAATGCATTTTTTTGCAAATTTAAAAAAAAATCATCTATATATATGGAGTGAACCCCATAAATTGAACAAATAAAATTTATGGGCATTTTAAGGTCG
>CAZTNG010000065.1:0-13073 GCA_964615195.1 uncultured Enterobacterales bacterium | reverse complement strand
CTTTTGCAGATTAATTTAAAATTCTTAAGAATCTCCAAGTTTTATAAAAATTTGGGGATTTTTTATTGTGTAATATTAAAATCTAATGTAGATTGTTAAAACACAATTGATTAAGATGGATTGTGAAATTTTTCTAAAATCTATGTATTATTATAATGTAAAGATAATTCTGATTCTTCCGTGGTTTTATGCTTTGTAAGCAATGAAATGTACGGTACATAAAAAGCATTCAAGTGTTTGATTTAATAATTATTATATGGTTTATCACACAATTGCTTGGAAATTTATTAAAGTATAGCACAGCGTTGATGATAACAATGTTAGAATTCGCTTTGGTGTTATTGGTGAAAAAATATGAATAGCGGAATTAGAATTTTACTTGTAGATCAAAATAAGACAAATTTGATGGTTTGGAGGCAAATTCTGGATCAATCATACGAGGTCTTATTAAGTTATTCTGCGTCTCATGCAATAGAGATAATATCTAATTGTGATATAGATATGGTTATATCTGATAGTAATTTACCAGATATGGACGCGTTTAAATTTTTTTCAGCAGTGAGAACCAATCTACGATTTGGGCTACACCCATTTATTTTTATGGGTGATTTTTTTGATCCTAAATTAGAAGAGGATTGTTATAAAATTGGAATAGATGATTTTATAAGTAAATCTTCAACAATGTCTAGCATTTCTCATAGAGTATCACGTGCAATTGAGTTGTACCAACATAGAACATCTATGATGCAAAATTCTATGCTTAAAGATCAAAAAATAGAGCTGATTCAGCAGCAAATAATTCAAGCTTTCTCATCCATTATTGAGGGACGTGATACGTCAACAGGTATGCACATTAAACGTACTGCATCATATGTTGAGATGGTTGTAAACGGATTATATAAGAAAGGGTATTATAGAGATCAATTACCTGAGGATGTGTGTGAATCAATAGTAAAAGCAGCACCATTACATGATATTGGGAAAATTACAGTTTCTGATACTATTTTATGTAAACCAGGAAAATTAACAATTGCTGAATTTGAAATAATGAAGACTCATGCGGCTGTTGGTGGAAAACTTATTACTGAAACTTTGGGTGACATTGAGAGTAGTTTAATGCTTTCAACGGCAGTTGATATGGCTACTTTCCATCATGAAAGATGGGGTGGTGGCGGTTATCCATATAATTTATGTGGTTCACAAATACCATTGTCTGCTCGCGTGATGGCAATAGCCGATGTTTTTGATGCTTTAGTATCTAAACGTTGTTACAAAGATTCTTTTAGTTATGATGATTCATTTGATATTATCTCTCAAGAATCGGGTACACACTTTGATCCTAAGATAGTAGAAGTCTTTATGGAAATGCGAGATGATATTGCAAGTATTTCTGAAAGTTGGTCCTTATAATATAATTATAATTCTTTTATGACTTTCTAGTGATCGCTGATTGAGCTAAATCAATTAGTGCGTCGCGACATTCGTTATTTGGAAAATCTTTTAGTAACGTAATTGCAGTGTCAACTTCTTGTTTTGCTCTTTGGTAACATTTTTCTATAGCGTTAGTCTGTTTCACGTAGCGCATTACTGCACATATGTCGTTAGCTTTAATTGCTTCTTCTAACTCTTTTTTTTCTAAATTAGAAATGCTTTCGAAAGTATAAATTAATGGTAGAGTTATTTTTTCTTCGGATAAGTCATCGCCAATATTTTTCCCTAAAGATTGACTATCAGAAGTGTAATCTAGGATGTCATCTGCTATTTGAAAAGCGTTACCTATACAACAACCAAATTTCTTTAATTTTTCTACACTATCAGGTTCAATATCAAGGTAAATTGCTGGTATTTGTGTTGAGCACTCAAAAAGGACAGATGTTTTAGAGTATATTGTATGGAAGTAGGATTGTTCTTGTAATTTTGTGTCAGCAATATTACTCATTTGTTCAATTTCCCCTTGAACAAGAGTTGACAGAGCTTGTGTGAACATTGTTCCTATCTTTGTGTTTTTTACTGAAAGCTTAAATGCTTTGGTAAACAAGAAATCTCCACCTAGAACTGCTAATGTATTACCATAAATCTGATTTGTGCTAGGATTTCCCCTTCTCATTGTGCTTTCATCAATTACGTCATCGTGCAGAAGTGTTGCTGTGTGAATTATCTCTAGTGCAGCAGCTTGTTCTTGGATTTGTTTATCTGCTATTGATCCTGGCTTGAGCATTTCTGAAGTGAGTAACAGCAATCTTGGCCTAATTCTTTTTCCTCCACTAATAATTAAATGTCCACATATATTATTAACCAAATCTACTGGAGAATTAAGTTGTTCCATAATAAGGTTATTAACTTCTTTAATGTAAACATCTAAAAGTTCATTTACGGCAGATTTACTCATATAGCTATACCTTAAGAACAAAATTAAAATATTATTGAATTAATGCTAGATCGAATGTATTTTACAATAATAATCACTTTAATAATACTTGATTTTATGTAAGTCTGAAAAGAGTTGCAGTAAATAGTGTATAAAATAATTCTATTTGTGCGATTGGTATATAAAAAATGTATTTGTCGTAGAATAATAAAATTAATTGCAATAAACTCTTGCTTAGATTTAGTTCTACCTGTATAATACGCGGCCATATTGTATAAGATTTTATAGTCCTAATTTCTTTACGAAAAATAGGACGTGTGGAGATTCAAATGTACGCAGTTGTATTAACTGGCGGCAAACAGCATCAGGTTTCTGAAGGTGACGTTTTATCTGTAGAATTATTAAACGACGCTGAAAAGGGAAGCTCTGTTGAATTTGACAAGGTGCTTATGGTTGCCGATGGGGACAATGTAAAAATTGGAGCCCCTTATTTAGAAGGTTGCAAGGTTGTTGCAGAAGTGTTAGCGATTAAGGGTGGTGATAAGGTTTCTATCACTAAATTCCGTCGTCGTAAGCATTTCCAAAAAGTAACAGGTCATCGTCAGTGGTTCACTGAGGTGAAGGTTACTGCAATTCAGGCTTAAGGAGTAGAGCTAGTATGGCACATAAGAAAGCTGGCGGTAGTTCCCGCAATGGTCGTGACTCTCAGGGTCAGCGTCTCGGCGTAAAGATTTACGGTGGTCAGTCCGTAGTATCTGGCAATATTCTAGTACGTCAACGTGGTACTCAGTTCCACCCAGGTGCAAATGTTGGTTGTGGTAAAGATTATACTTTATTTGCAACTGTAGCAGGCACTGTTGTATATGACGTAAAAGGTCCTAAGAACCGTAGATACGTAAGTGTTGTAGCGGATTAATCTTAGAATTATTTCTTTAACTAGACTCTACTGATGATTGTTGGTAGGGTCTTTTTGTTCTATAGTGTTCTATATTCTTTGTGATTTCATGCCTTTTGGCGTTTAGGATTAAATAAATGAAGTTTGTTGATGAAGCTCTTGTACGTATAGAAGCTGGTGATGGTGGAAATGGCTGTATCAGTTTTAGACGCGAAAAGTATATTCCGAAAGGTGGTCCTGACGGTGGAGATGGCGGAAATGGTGGAGATGTCTATTTAGTTGCTGATAGTAATTTAAATACATTGGTAGATTATCAATTTCAAAAATTTTTTAATGCGGGTAGAGGTGAAAATGGCCGTGGGGCAAATTGTACCGGTGCACGTGGTGAAGATATAATATTAAGAGTTCCTGTAGGATCTAGAGCTATAGATAATGAAACAGGAGAAATAATTGGTGATTTACTACGTGATGGCCAAAAATTAATGGTTGCTAAGGGTGGTTTCCATGGTTTAGGTAATACGAGATTTAAAAGTTCAGTAAATAGAGCTCCAAGGCAAAAGACGGATGGTACGCCTGGAGATAAGAGATTTTTACGTTTAGAGTTGATGTTGCTAGCTGATGTAGGAATGCTTGGTTTGCCTAATGCTGGAAAATCCACGTTTATCAGTTCTGTAAGTGCTGCTCGACCAAAGATCGCTGATTATCCATTTACTACCTTAGTACCTAGTTTAGGTGTAGTAAGATTAGCAGAAGGAAAGAGTTTTGTTGTTGCTGATATTCCTGGTTTGATTGAAGGTGCTGCAGACGGAGCAGGTTTGGGACACAGATTTCTTAGACATTTAGAAAGATGTAGAGTTTTGCTTCATTTAGTTGATTTGGCCCCGGTTGATGGTTCAAAACCAATTGATAATATCAGAGTTATTGAGGATGAATTGCTTCGATATAGTGAAGATTTATATAAAAAACCTAGATGGATTGTTTTTAATAAGAGTGATATTTTATCTGAAGATGAGATTAATGACATTGTTACAGATACATTAAATCAACTCAATCGTAATGATAAACATTATATTATTTCAGCTTCTTCTGGAAGTAATGTTAAAGAATTATGTTTTGATGTTATGGGATTAATTGAAGAAGTCCATTCACAAGAAAAGAAGCGATTAGAGGAAGAAGAAGCTCAAGCTAAAAATGCTCAATTTGTATGGACATCTGTTGATAAAGATAAGCCTAAAAAAGTTAAAAGTACCACTCCAAATGATGATGCAGAAGACTTTGATGATGATTTTGACGATGATTTTGATGATGAAAATACAGTAACATTTATTTATACAGATAAATAAATTAGATATTATTTGGTAAGTAAGTAATAAATTATCTTAAAAATACTGTAAAGGGTTATATAATGCGATTGTTTTTTATAAATAATCGCATTTTTTTTCTTACGGGTTGTTATATGAATCCTTCTTTAAAGCTTATTACTGAGCTCCTTTTAGATGTTGCATATAGATTATGTATTTGCAGTGCTGAAACAAGATTAATAGTTCAAACGACAGAGCGTATAGCTAAAGCTTTTGGTTATGTCGATGTTGATGTTATTGTTTTACCTACGCATGTCTCTGTTGTTGTTCATGATAATGGTGAACAGTATTCACTTTTGAAAAAAGTGGAGCATATAGGAATAAATATGCATAATCTGACAACCATTACTCATTTATGCTTAAAAATTGAACATGGTGAATTACCTATTGAAGAAGCTCTTAAAAGTTTAAAGAAAATAAAAACTTATGCTTATAATCCTTATTTGATGTGTTTTGTAATTGGTTTTGCAACCTTTGCTTTTGCATTTTTGAATGGAGGCTCAATTGATGCATCATATGTCGGTTTTTGCACAGGATTTTTAACAATGGCTGTTAGATTGTTTTTACAATCTAAAAAGTTGTTTCCATTGTTTGTTTTTACAATGGGCGGTTTTGTTGCCACATTATTTGCATATTTGTTTGGCAAATATGTATTTATGGTTTCTGAAGAAGACCTAAAAGTATCTATGGTGGTAAGTGTGCTGTTGCTTGTACCAGGCTTCCCGTTCATGAATGGAATACTTGATGTTTTTAAAGGATATTCTAATATGGGAATATCTAGATTAATAACTACGTTTGTATTGCTAGCGTGTGTGTGTGTCGGTATAACTATGGCTATGGAAATACTTCCAGGGAAGGGCTGGTAAGATGGAAGAATTTATTAAATATGTTTTAGACTTTTGCATGTCTGCTGTCCCTGCTGTGGCATTTGCAATGTTATTTGGTGCTCCAGCAAGATATTTGCCATATATAGCTTTAGGTGGTTCCATTACGCACCTAACTAGAAGTTTATGTATGGGTTATATGAATTTTGGTATTGTGACATCAACTTTTATTGCAAGCATGTTAATAAGTTTTTTATTTATTTATATTGCTCCAAAACTAAAGGTTCCACGACCAGTGTTTACTGTTGCTAGTATTATTCCAATTATTCCTGGAAAATTTGCTTATATGACACTTCTTTCAGCGATTAAAATTCATAATTTGAATTATGATCATGATGTATATATAATACTTTTCTTCCAAAATGGTATGCTCACTACTGCAGTGATGTTAGCCATGGGGTTGGGTATAGCCTTACCACCGCTGTTTTTTTATAGAAATAGGCCTGTAGTATGATGTTGTCTTTAATTGTTGCACATGCAAAAAATTTTGTTATTGGAAAAAGTGGTGATATGCCATGGCATTTGCCTGCAGATTTAGCTCATTTTAAAACAATTACTGTTGGACATCCCGTGATTATGGGAAGAAAGACTTTTGAGAGTATTGGTCGTGCATTGCCAAATCGTCTTAATATTGTAATTTCAAGCAACGAACAGTTACATTTACCTCAAAATGTAATTTTATGTAGTAATTTGGAACAAGCTTTATCTAAAGTATCTAAAAGTGATGAAGTTTTTGTTCTTGGTGGCGGATCAGTGTACCGTGAGGCTATAAAATTTGCTGATAGGCTTTATTTAACATTGATCAACGCTGAAATTGAAGGAGATACAACATTTCCAAATTATGATATTCATGACTACATAGAATTAAGCCGTGAGGTTCACGAAATTGATGAAAAAAATAATTTTGAGCTTACTTTTTTGACTTTGCAACGTAAGTAAAAAGAGTTAATTATAATTTCATATTTGGAACTAGTTTGCTTTGACTAGGTACGCTGTAGATAGTATCTGTATCGACGCACCACATTGTTAATCTTCCTCCCCAAACACATCCTGTGTCCAATGCTTTGGCATGTGGATAGGAGCATTGACCACATAAAGCTGCCCAATGTCCAAATACAATTGTATACCTATTATATATATCAAATTGTTTTTCCCTTAAGGAGAACCAAGGTTGAAGTCCTTCGCTAAGAGCATTAAAAGGTGTGCTTTTATTATTGAAGTCTAAACTGAAATCATTGTGGCAGAATCTAATTCTTGTAAAGACGTTTGTAATATAACGCCATTTAGGAATGCCTGATAATGTATCAGACCAATTGTTTGGTTCATCACAAAACATATGTGCTAAAAAAGTATTGCACAAGTCTTTATCTTGTAGGACTGATTCCATTTCTTCAGCACATTTTTTTGCTGTGGGTATATCCCATTGTGGTGCTAATCCAGCGTGAACCATGCATACAGGAGCTGTTGGATGCATGTACATTAATGGTTGTTTTATAAACCAATCAGTTATATCCTTAAGATTTGGAGATGTTAGTAAGTCATCTAGTCGATCTCTTTTTTTGGCTTTGTTTAATCCTTTAGCAATGGAAATGAAATTTATATCATGATTTCCAAGTACAACGTGTGCTTTATCGCCTAAATCTCTTATAAATCTTACGACTTGTAAAGGTTTAGGTCCGCGCCCAATGATGTCACCTGTGAAAAGTAATTCGTCATTTTTGGGCTTAAAATCAACCATTTTTAGTAATTGTTTTAATTCATCATAGCAACCGTGTACATCGCCAATACAATATAAAGACATATTAGGACCTCCAAATCAATTATTATAACACTAGAATTTTGTGTTTTTATAAAATGAGTAAGAACTTTCAAAGTTTTGTCATAATGATAAATAATTATGTTGCTGTTCATGTGTTACAATGCTTTTATTAAAAATAATAAGTAATTGTTTTAAATACGTCGTTATAGTAAAATTTATACCCTTATATATAAAAAATAATGCTGAGTTACTGGTGGAAAGATGAAACACATCAAGAAAGAATTTATAACTTCATTGTTAGAAAGAGTAGATATTGTAGATGTGATTAGTTCAAGAATACATCTTAAGAGGTCAGGCTCAAATTATTCTGCTTGTTGTCCTTTTCATAGCGAAAAAACGCCGAGTTTTGGTGTTAATCAGTCAAAGCAATTTTTTAATTGTTTTGGGTGTCATAAAGCTGGTGATGCAATTAAATTTATTGAGGAATTTGATAAAGTTGGGTATGTTGAAGCTGTTGAAGAAGTCGCTAAGATTGCAGGCGTTTCTGTTGAATATTCAGATAATTATAGTGCTATAAATAATAGTGAATCTTTGGTATGTTCAGATATATTAGAAACAGCTACAAAACTATATGAACAAGAACTTTTAAAATATCCTAAAGCAAAGGAATATTTGCATAATCGCGGAATTACAGATGAAACTATTGCAAAATATCATATTGGTTTTGCTCCCGATGAATGGAGTTTTTTAAAATCAAAAATTGGGAAAAACGATCCTAAAGTAATTCAGAAATTGGTAGAGTTGGGAATTGTAACTCAAAATAGCAATGGTAAAAGTTATGATACGTTCAGAAACAGAGTAATCATTCCTATTAGAAATAAAACTGGAAAAACAGTGGCTTTTGGTGGAAGAGTACTAGATGATGTAAAGCCAAAGTATATAAATTCAAGAGAAACTCCTCTTTTTAAAAAAGGTCATGAATTATTTAATTTAGACTATGTTAGATCAATTTTTCGAGAAGAGTTAAATTTTATAGTTATTACTGAAGGCTATATGGATGTGATAGCTCTAGATCAGTTTGGTGTTCATAATGCTGTTGCATCACTAGGAACTGCAACAACGCCATATCAATTAGAACTTTTATTTAGGCAATCTGATTCCATAATTTTTTGTTATGATGGAGACAATGCTGGACAACATGCTGCTTGGCATGCTTTGGATACTGCACTTCCTGCAATTAGAGATGATAAGAAATTAAGCTTTTGTTTCCTTCCTAAAGAACATGATCCAGATTCTTTTGTTCGTGAATATGGCGCAGTAGGTATGAAGGATTATCTTTCAAAGGCGATGTCATTAACAGATTATATAATGTCTCAATTGGCATTAAAATATCGTGTAGATGTCGAGGGGGATAGAATAAGATGCCTAGATGAAGCATTTAATTTAATTTTAAAAATAGGTGATGCACATATTACAAAGCAATCACTTTTAGTTGCTGTTGCAAAGTTGGTTGAATGGCCTATTGATAGAGTAAATGATGCCTACAAACAAAAAACAATGAAGAATAGTGTATCTACAGGAAGTAATACGCCTAGCTCTCAAGTTGGTATTAATACAAATGAAGTTCAAATGACAGAATTTCGTTCTTTTGTTGCGCTACTTTTACAAAACCCTTACCTGTACAACTATATACCTAATCCTGATAATTTATTAGAATTACTAAAAACATATTCAAATAATAAAATGGACATATTGGACGATTTATTTTATAAAATAAGTAAAAATTTGGATGTAAAAACGGGGATTCTTTTAGGTTCATACGCTCAAACAAAATTTGAAAAAGGAATGGATTATCTTGCTAGTCTCAAAATGCATGATGAAAATGAGAGTATAGAAGTAAAAGTAATAGATTTACTAGTTTTACTTAAACATATATTAAGAGAAGCTATAAATACCAGAATTCTTTATTTGAAAGAGAAATCAAAGAAAGAAAAGTTATCTAATTCCGAATTAGCAGAATCTACGGTATTAGAGAAACGAAGTCGGGATTTACAACTAAATAATTTATAAAAATATTTACAAAGTTAATTTTATTGGTTAAACTATAGTGCCCGATTAAATTCGGGAGGCCCTTTTATTCTGTTAAATAAAGTTAGTTTGCGCTTAAATTAAATTTGCAACTAAACGTACGTTTGTATCACATAATAAACAGAAAATGGCATGTAAAGTCATTTTAGAACTATAAAAAGCCCTTGGGGTTTTCACAAAAGTTAAGGCTATACAATGGAAAACAAACAACCAGCTCTGTCATCTTTCAAACAATTAATTAGCGATGGTAGGTCTAAAGGGTATTTAACTCACGCAGAGATTAAAGAGCATTTATCATCAGAAATGTCAGACTCTGAACAAATAGCAGAGCTTCTTCAGACATTAGAAGAAATGAATATTGTCGTTTGCGAAACAGCACCCGAAGCAGATGATTTAATCCTTAATCAAAATAATACAGAACCAGAAAATATCATTTCTGATATTGGCAAAACTACAGATCCTGTTCGCATGTATATGCGTGAAATGGGAAGTGTTGGTTTATTAGATAGAAAATCAGAAGTTGATATTGCAAAGAGAATAGAAGAAGGCATAAATCAAGTACAAAGTTGTGTTGCTGAGTACCCAAGTGCTATAGGCTGTGTATTGAAACAATATGAGCGCTATTTGAACGGTGATATTAAATTAAGTGATATATTAATTGGTTTCGTTACCGATGAAGATACAGATCTTGAAATTCCTACAGATGACATATCAGAAAGTGAATACGAAGATACTAATCTTGAAGTAGATGAATCGATTGATGAAGGTGAAGTATCAGATCCTATTGATGATTCAGACGATGTCGATGAAGATGAAGATAAACCTATAAATGTTGTCGATAATGATGATGAAGAGAGTGAAGATGGTTCAGACATTGGTAGTTCAGAAGATGAACAAGGTCCTGATCCAGAATTTTCTCAAAAAATGTTTGAAAGTTTAAAAGTCCGTTATGAAGAAACTATAGAATGCTTGGAAAAGCATGGTAGAGGATCAAAAAAGACTAAGGATGCAATCAACAAACTTGCTGAAATTTTCCGTCAATTTAGATTGGTAACAAAGCAATATAATGAACTTATCGGTAACATGTGTGAAGTTATGGATAAGGTAAAAGTTCAAGATAGATCTATAAGAAAGATTCTAGTTGATAATTGTAGAATGAAAGTTGAAGATTTTAAAAGATACTATGCCAATTCTAAGAAAGAGTCTTCAATGGAATGGTTTGAGAAAATTATCAAGTTAAAAAAACCTTTCGTTGAAAAAGTTAAAACTTACGAGAGTTCTATAAGACAATCTGTTGAACGTTTGCATGAGATTGAAACAGATACTGGTTTGTCAATCACTCAGATTCGTGAAATTAATAGAAATATGATGTTGGGGAATGCTAAGGCCAAAAAAGCAAAAAAAGAAATGGTTGAAGCTAACCTACGTTTAGTAATTTCAATAGCGAAAAAATATACCAATAGAGGTTTGCAATTCTTGGATTTAATTCAAGAGGGTAATATTGGGTTAATGAAAGCTGTTGATAAATTTGAGTATCGTCGAGGATATAAGTTTTCAACGTATGCAACTTGGTGGATTAGACAAGCTATTACTCGCTCTATAGCTGATCAAGCTAGAATAATTCGTATTCCTGTTCATATGATTGAAACAATAAATAAATTGAATAGAGTTTCTCGTCAAATATTGCAAGAAACAGGTCATGAACCTACTCCTGAAGAATTGGCTAAGAAAATGGGTTACCCTGAAGAGAAGATCAGAAAGGTAATGAAAATTTCAAAAGAGCCGATATCAATGGAAACACCTATTGGTGATGACGAAGATTCACATATTGGTGATTTTATTGAAGATGGTTCTTTGCCATTACCAGCTGATGTAGCAACTGCTGAGAGCTTAAAGGCTGTAGTAGAGCAAGTTCTAGCAGGTTTATCACCTAGAGAAGCCAAAGTTCTGAGAATGCGATTTGGTATAGGAATGAATACAGATCATACATTAGAAGAAGTTGGCAGACAATTTGATGTGACAAGAGAAAGAATTAGACAGATTGAAGCTAAGGCTTTGAGAAAGTTGCGTCATCCAAGTAGATCAGAACCTTTAAAGAGTTTTATTGACGAACCATAAAATAAAGAAATAATTAAATTTAATTATTTTAGAAGTGTAAAAGCCTAATTGTTATAATTATCATTGATAAAGTTAATAATTAGGCTTTATTTTTGGTTAAAAGTTATTCATTTTAATTAATTTATACAATTGAGTATCGACAATAGTAAAATTTACATGTATAATCCGTGCCATAATTTCGTATGGCCCATTAGCTCAGTGGTTAGAGCAGGCGACTCATAATCGCTTGGTCCCCTGTTCAAGTCAGGGATGGGCCACCATCCTATAAAATTTCTATCTAAAATCATTTTTTCGTTTTGGCAGTGCTTTGATTAAGTATTGTTTTTGTGTGATTTATTATGTCTACATATAATTTAGTTGTTTCTGAATTTACTTCAGATGGTGAAGGTATTGCTTTTTATAATGACAAAAAAGTTTTTATAAAAGGAGCTTTTGTTGGTGAGACTGTTGAAGTTGAACTTTTTGGTGAAAAACAACATTATGCTCAAGGTCGTTTAATTAAGGTTATTGTTCCTTCATCATGTAGATGTGAGCAATTTTGCGATGTGAATTGTGGTGCATGCTCTTTTACTGCAATGAGTTATGAATCAGAATTGCAGTTTAAAGAAGATTTTATTTTAAAATTGTTTAAAAATATTCCATCATTTGTTCCTCAGATGTACGGAAAAATAATTCCCATGGAAAAACCATTTAATTACCGTAATAAAGCTGTTTATGCTTGTGGTGAGAGTTGTGGTAAAGCAGTTTTGGGGTTGTTTGAAAAAAATTCACATAATATCGTTCCAATTCATACATGTGCTGTTGAGTCAAATTGGATGAGTAAAGCTAAAGACATTGTTCAGCAAAGTATTGTGAATATTTCAGCATGGCGCTATTTATTTTTACGTGGTTCTGATGACTCAGAAAAAATAGCTGTATTTGTATGTTGGAATGAAGTTGAAGAAGCTCAGGAAATAGCTCAAAAGTTATCTGAAATAGGCATTAATAATGTTGTGCTTAATGTTAATAATTCTAGTGGAAACAGAATTTTAGGTGATAATTTCAAGCAGATTATAGGCAGTAATCAAATCCAAATGGAAATGTTAGGTTTGAATTTTACAGTTAAGCCTGATTCATTTTTTCAAATAAATTCAATCCAAACGTCTAAGCTATATCAATTAGCTGTTGATATGCTTAATCCTTCTAGTAATGAAAATGTTGCAGATTTGTATTGTGGTATAGGTACAATATCTATATTTTTAGCTCAAAAAGTTAAAAATGTGTATGGGATAGAGTGTGTTGAAGCAGCTATTCAAGATGCTATGCAAAACGCAGAAAATAATAAAATTTCAAATGTCCACTTTACCTATGGATTGGTTGAAAATGAATTACCTAAATTAGTTGAATCTAATATTCAAATAGATTGTGCTATTTTAGATCCATCTCGAAAAGGATGTGATTCTTCAGTATTTAGAGTTCTTAGTGAATGTGGTGCTAATAGGGTAGTTTATATTTCTTGTAATCCAATCAGTCAATGTAGAGATATTGAGTGTGCTATTCAACAAGGATATCAAATTGAAAGAGTTGAATCTGTAGATATGTTTCCTCATACAGCTCACGT
>CAZTNG010000064.1:3678-13311 GCA_964615195.1 uncultured Enterobacterales bacterium | reverse complement strand
CATCAATACCCAAAAGTCAATTTTAAAAATTAACGCTAATTGCTAATACGCTTACAAACATTTGAGTGATTAATGCGGTTAGGTACGTTTATGAATTTATGTTATTCTTTTTTTTAGTAACTTCATTAAATTCTATTTTTTTTGCTTTCTTTTGTCGTACCACAAGAATGCATTTGCTAAAATTGTTCCTGAGATCGAATGCCAAACACAAGAAACTGCTGAGGCAATTGCAGCTTCTGCAGAAGTTGGAAAGAATTTACCACAAAGAGCTGTTGCAAGTCCCGCATTTTGCACCCCAACTTCAATTGCTAAAGTTTTGCGTTTTGCATAATTCATTTTAAATACTGTTGCAGCAATAAATCCTAAAATATAGCCTAAGCTATTGTGTAAGAATATACATGCAAATATTATTAGTCCTGATTCAAGGAATTTTTTACCGTGTACAGCAACTACTCCACCAACTATAAGTGCAAAGCCTATTACTGCTACACCCGGCATCAACGCTCTTAAATCTTGAAAGAATTTCTTAGTATTAAAGCAAATATTAAGGCTTGAACCAATAGCTACAGGTAAAAGTATTGCTATTAGCATAAAGATAAACATACCCCAAGGGTCCATATCTATAGATTGTCCAATTAATAAGTTTGTAATTATAGGAGTTGCAATTGGGGCTACTAATGTTGATACAGTAGTCATACCAACTGAAAATGCAACGTCTCCTTTGCATAAAAAACTCATAATATTAGAAGAAACTCCTCCAGGGCAGCAACCCACGAGTACAAGTCCTAATGTTAGTCCTGGTGAAAGATTAAAGCTTGTTGCTATGGTTATTGCAATAAAAGGCATAATTGTAAATTGAGCAATAGCACCAATTAGAATATCAAATGGGCGTTGGGCTAATATTTTATAATCTTGGGTGCTTAACGTCATGCCCATTGATAACATGATGATACCTAGAATTACTGTTTGTGCATTTCCTTTAACCCAACTGCATAACTCTGGATAGAAGTAGGTTAGTATAGCAATACCAATTACAAATAAAGCTGTATATTTAGCTAATATCGTACTTAAAATTTTTAGAAAAGACATTTTTATTCTCTTATTTTCATTGTCTAAAAAATAATTATTTTGTTTATTTTAATCTTATTATTACATAATGCAAATAATGTATTTTACATAATTAAACGCTATTTAAACTTAAGTGTTTATATATTTTCTGCTGAATATTAGATTATAATTTGACAAAAAATGAATACCCAAAAATATAAGAAATTGGTGTAAGGTTTTAAACTAGCTACCCTGTTTGGAAGAAACATGTGCTTAGGATAGCTAAGTTTATGATATAAACAACTAATGTCATCTATAGTGATTAAATGGGATTTAATATCTTCTTAAATTTTTATTATATGTTGAAAGTTCACCACGAACACAAGAATCATTATTTTCAAAATTTATAAAAAAAGTCACTCTATCGATGCTAGGACCACGCTCAAAACTATCATTTCCTTCTAGTATGAAGGCGATTGTGCCTATTTCTGTTTTGAATATAGGTACCTGATTAGTACTATAGGTAACACGATTTAATTTAATATTTTGCCCATTCTTGAATAATTGGGTAGGTACTGTAGAACCAGCTTTATAGATTACTTTATAATTATCAAATTCAAAAATTTGATTTTCACTCATTACTGCGGGATCGCTAAATAAATTAATTAATCCAATTTGTGAAAAATAATTTATTTCTGCATTGTATTCATTACAACCTTGCATATGATTTTCTTTAAAGAATTCTGTTGTAGCAGAATTATCTTTATTTTTATTATGAATAGCATAAATACCATTAGGTTCAAAAAATATAAATTCATTTATTGCTGCACCATTTTCTGCTACAGGTGAACAACATGGTTGATTTTTAACTTCTGAAATCAACAATTTTTTTTGTATCTGCTGAAAAAAGATCGTCAAAGCTAATATTTGCTTTTTTAAAATCCGAAAAAGATTCAAAATGCATTAAACGATTTTGGACATAAAATTCCATAGGGTATTCTATTAATTTACCAATAGTATTAGTGTCTTCTGCAAGAATGGCTTTTTTTAATTTATTATACATTGGAGAAATATCTTTGATATATTCTTTCATGTCATCGCTTTGTTCTTGCTCATCATCCTCAAAAGCAAAACCTTCAATGCTAGCATATGCAGGAGTGAAAGCAAAATTCACAATAAGCATTGTACTTAATATCGCTGTGTTCCATTTGTTCATAAATATATTCCGTCAATAATTGGTAGATATTGGTAAACCTTTAAAAGAAGGTTAAATTTACTAACTTTTGTTTAGTATTTAATATGTTATTTTTATGCAATGAATATTAAAAATTAAATTTTATATTTTAATAAAATAATACAAAGCACATTACACAAATGGATGTTTAACCTCCATTTGTGTCTTATAAAATTCCTAATACGTACTTTAGGATGCTTTATTAACCTTAATATGATGATTTACGAAAAACTGAACGTTTGCATTCATTGGTAATTGAATCTTTAGTGAACATCACTATTTTTTCCCCATACATGTTGCCATCACTGCCAGTGCTTTGATCAATATCACCTTCAGGAAGTAATGCTATTTGTAGGTTACCACTATTATAAATAGCTAACCTTTGAGTACTATCTTTTGCTTTTGTTAATTTAGTTTTTTTGCCAGCAATTTTTAATTCAGGAATTGCATCTTTTTCACCTGATACTTTGATAGACATTTCATCATCGTCATTGGTTAATGTAGCTTCTGTCTGTTCTCCGCCAACCATTGAAAAATAATAATTTCCATAAAGTTGTATTTCAGCATTGTATTCATCTTCCTTACAGAATTGTATAGGCTTTAATTTAACACCTGGGTCATTGTTCATTCCTGTAATACCTGCATCATCAAACCAAATAATGCCATTAGCAAGCATTGCGCCTCTCCACCCCACAAATTCGCAACAAGAAGTATCTTTTGCACTTTCTTCTAATTCCTTTTGTTGCTTTTCTGAAAACAGATCATTAAAGGATATTTTTGCATTGATAAAATCTTCTTTTGAATCAAAATGAACTTCTTGATCTTTAACTTTTAGATCAATAGGATATGACATGAACTTTGCAAGAGCATTTGCATCTTTGGCTAAAATTGCTAGCTTGATGCTGTTAGCCATAGGTGTTACCAATGTTGCAGAATTACCTGCTTCATCTTCGTCGCCAACAAGTTCATATGCATAAGCATTTAAAAAATTAAAATTAGCTACTAATAGTGTACTTAATAATGCAACCTGAAACTTGTTCATAATGAATTCCTTTTCTTATATTTCACGTTCATTGAAATATATGCTTTTTTTTTGATCGATTCAATATTTTTTATTTGAATATTGTTTATGCAGGATTATTGTAAATAATAGGAATTGATAGTTAGTGTATTAAAAATATTGTTTGTTTTTCCATTTATTTAAAATTAACAATATTAGTAGATAAGGCTCTTAATTGAGCCTTACCTAGAATACATTTGTAATGTTAGTTTTTTTAAATAGTGATATGACTGACATACCTAAAGGTATCTTTATTAAAAATCTAAATTGTTAGATGTTTTAGAAGTTGAATCAAATATCATTGTTTCTGAATTTTGGTTAGCTATTATTTTATTACGAGTTTCTGCTTCATAATCTTTTGCTAATCTTAGTTCAGAAATATAAATTTTTAAGTTGCTTGTTTTTAAATCATCGATATTTTTTATATCATTTGCACTATAGACAGTAAACATTGTTCTGTTTTTACCATGATATAAGCTTTTTTTGAAAGAATCATTAGTATAATAAGCATAGTTTGCAAATAAAGGTTGGTTATTTGTATTAACAAGAGTCGCTGTAATTTTTAATATTTCGAAGTCTACATTGCTTTGGTTTTCTACATTGAATGTAATAAAGTATTCATTCTTTTCTAAATCATTATTAAATCTAACTTCAGTTTTTATATCATTAATTTTTATGGATTTTGAGTACTGTTTTATTAAATTTAAATCTTGGAGTTTGCATTCATGATATTTTGCTAATATTTCTTCACCTGTATATCCATGAATGTTTGATAAAGCAGAAAGTGTATAATCGTTTCTTCCTTCAGCATCTTTTACGTATAAAACAGAATCAAATTTTGGTTCAAGACATGTCGTTAAATAATAGTTTGAGGATATTAAAGATAGATCTTTAAAATAATCCAATGCTTGAATAAATTCTTCTCTTTGATTAGTTTTTGTTAATTCATTCGTAATTTGTGTGGTTGAAGTCCTTAGGGTATCTCTATTAGTAGCATCAAGAATTAGGGAATTATTTATAGATGTCTTATTGCAAGCTGTAGACGACAATAAAATAGAGAATAGAATAGTTGTTAATTGCAGTTTTCTCATAATGATTCCGTGTATATTTTTTTTGTTTAGATTTGTTAAGAGAGACAATTATAATATATGTTTTATTTGATATATGTGATGCGTTAAGCATGTAATGATAAATATTGAAATAACGTTTGGTTAAGTATATTCACTCCAAAAAATCTTATAAATTTTAATAAGATTAAATTTATTGTAGAAATAAATTATAGGAATAATTTGATCTTTACGGAAGATTTGAATTTATTGAGTGTAATGCATAATTAAGGTGTTATAATTTTTACATCAATATTTAACATATGTTTGGTTTTTGATAATGACAAAAAATATTCTTAATGTAGTAAACGATAATGCAGTAAATAATAAGGTTATAATACAAATGTCTTTAGTTTCAAAATTGATAATTTTTATTGTTGTAGCAATAATTACGATTGTTTATTTTTCAGTATATTCTATCAATGAAGGTGAGCGAGGTGTTCTTTTAAATAATGGTAGAATCTCTGGTATTGAAAGTTCTGGTTTACATTTTAAAATACCTGGATTTCAATCAATAGTAGTTATTCCTGTTCGTCAAGTAACATCTACTCTGAAAGATGTTGAATTATATTCATATGATCAACAAACAGCTAGTATGGATATATCTATTACTTGGGGGTATGATGTATCAAAAATTAAAGAAATTTACACTGAATATGGTTTAGATCTACCTGATATTATTATTAGACCACGTATGAACAATATTTCAAAAACTGTTTTTGGTAAGTTTTCTGCAGCTAAAGCCATTCAAAATCGTCAAGAGTTAGTGTCCGAACTAGAGAAACATGTTAAATCTGATCTCAAAGATTTTCCAATTAATATACTTAGTGTTCAGATAGAGAACATAAACTTTTCTACATCTTACGAAAAGGCTATTGAAGATGCTGTAAGAGCAAAGGCTCAGGTTGAAAAGGCTAAGAGTGATTTAGCTCGTTTTGAACAGGAAGCACAGCAGAAGGTTGTGATTGCTAAGGCTGAAGCTTTAGCTCAAAAAGAAAGAGCAGATGCGGATGCTTATGCTGTTAGAGTAAAGAGTAAAGTAGAGGCTGAAGCATTACGTATGAAGGGTGACGCATTACGTGAGGCTCCTGCACTTGTTTATTTAAAGGCGGCTGAAAAATGGAACGGCGTTTTACCTACAACTATGGTACCAGGTTCAACTCTCCCATTTATTAATGTAAAAAACTAATAACACACTGAATAAAGTTGAAGAATGTATGAGGTTTTTAGTAAACATGCTTACATTTTAAAGTAAATTTGGTATTGCAGATAATAGCAAATTGAGTTTTTACACAAACGTATAAGGGGCGGAAAAGCCCCTTATATTATTAATTATTGTTTAAAATATATGTTTATATTTAGTGTTTCTTACTGTACATATTTTTACAATGCTATAAACTATTTGTGTAGATTAGACTATTGCTAATAAGATTTAGAAATGAACATTAGATTTGCTAAAAATTCAGATTTAGAAAAATTAAATACTATTTATAATTACGAAGTAGTAAATGGTGTTGCAACTTTTGATACAGATTTACAAAATTCAGAAGGCGTTCAACGTTGGTTCTTTAATCACAATCAAGAGAACCATCCTATATTTGTTTATGAGGATAATGGTATAGTTTTAGGTTATTGCTCATTGTCTACTTATAGATCTTTTGATGCTTTTGCAAAAACTGTAGAGATTTCAATTTACGTTGATAAGGATAGCCGTGGATTTGGAATTGGTAGAAAGCTTGTTAGTTATGCGATAACTTATGCCCAATCAAGATCTGATATTCGTAATATTACCGCTGTAATTACTTCAATAAATAAAATAAGCATAAATCTTTTTAAAAGCCTTGGATTTATAAATGTTGGTACACATGAAGCTTGTGGCTGCAAATTTGGTAAAGAATTAGGCGTAACAATACTTTATAAATTAGTTTAGTTAATAATTTGTTCATTAACTATTTGCAAATGTATTATGGATTACAATTTTCTAAGCATTAAGAAGTTTGCAAACAAAGCTATATCATTTATTGGTGTTGCCATTTATAATGGCCTACACTTTTATTCTTACTAAAAATTTGATAAAACTTATTAAGTTACTACAGCAATGGAGCATAAATAATATGTCTAGTGATTCACTTGAAAAAACTTCTTCAGGAATAGATGGTATTATTAAGATTGGCAATTATGTAAAATATGGCAGATATGTCCAAGATAGTTCTGTAGTTAAGGAACCCATTGAATGGTTAGTGTTGGATGTTAATGATGATTCAGCGTTACTCATAACTAGGTATGCCATAGAATGCCTTCCTTTTAATGATTTTGATTGCAATAAAGAATGTAAGGATATGGATTGGAATAGATGTACGATAAGAACATGGTTAAACAATGATTTTATTGCTACAGCGTTTAGTGGTGATGAAGCTGCTAAGCTTATTGTTTCTGAATTAGAAAATACTGGAGTAACACATAAGGATCCTGGAACTACTACAAGTGATAAAGTTTTTTTCTTAAGCATAGATGAAGCAAACAAATATTTTAATAGTAGTGATGAGAGAATGTGTAAACCAACCCCTTATGTAAAAGGCAAGGGGGCTTTTATTGCTGTTAATGATAATTGTTTTTGGTGGTTACGTTCATCAGGTGTTTATGAACCATTTACAGCTTGTGTAAATTATGTTGGTGATGTTAATTCTTATGGATATAACATTGCTAGTCATCTTAACGGACTGCGTATTGCTTTAAGAATAAAACTTTAGTTTTTAGTTTATACATAAATATAAATAAAATGTTTAAAATTTATGCATTATCACTTTAAATTAAGATAGTTTGTTGAAAATTTTAAAATTTTCTATATAATTTTCACATCATTTAAATGCGTCTGTAGCTCAGCTGGTTAGAGCATCACCTTGACATGGTGGGGGTCGTTGATTCGAATTCAATCAGACGCACCATTCTTTTTTAAGTTCCAATTTTTTTAAGTTAATTTTAGCTGTATAACTAATTGTTATCATTGTTGAAATATAAAATTTATAGAATATATACACAATATTTAACTAAAAATGAGTTTATAAATTGTAATTTTACGAGTCTAATCAAATTGCGTCTATGTTTTTATTTTCTGTAAAGAAGAGAAAATGTTAAAAAAGTTTTTCTATAATAATGGTAATCTAGCTATATATAACGACTGACAATAGAATCATGTCAGTCGTTGATACAGACATTTATAAGCACATAGGCATGACTCTATTTCGGCCGAGTTTTTTGGCTTGATAAAGCTGCATATCTGCCTTATCTACTATTTTATATACAGTGTCTCCTTTTTCATATGAAGCAACTCCAAATGAAGCCGTAACAATTGAAAGTAAGGTTTTATTTTTATTTTGTGTGCGTGATTTTACTGATATCTTTTCAATATCTGTCCTGCACACGTCAGCAAATTTGCGTGCTATATAAAGTGGTTTATCGCGAAGGATTACAACTAACTCTTCGCCTCCATAACGGTAAGCTCGTCCTGTTCCACCATTTGTTCTATCTTCTAGAACTTTGGCGGCGGCTTTGAGAACCATATCGCCAATTCTGTGTCCATAAGTGTCGTTGATATTTTTAAAGTGATCAAGGTCAATCATTATAAGAGAGAATGGTAGATTTGCGTCAACAAAATGCTTTAAATCATTGTCTAGAGCTCTACGATTAAAAAGACCTGTTAATGCGTCAGTTGTAGTTTCAACCTTAACAATATTGAGTTCCTGTTTAAGTTTTTTTATTTCGTTTTGTGCTTGAGCTAACTTTGCTGAGAATTCATCAGATGATTCTCTAATTTCTTGAGCATTCTGTACAATGGATCTAACTAGCTTCATTGTATCTTCGATAGAAAGTTTTTGGTTATCTAATTCAGATAATCTAGTAAAGTGACTATCTATAATGTTATTGAAGTTGGTTGTTTGCGCAATAGTGTCATCGACTGAACTTACCAAGTCATGAACCATTGATTCAAGACTTTGTTTTAGCATAATAGATTCACGCTCTGCCTTACTAGCTAAATGTTTGTTGTAAAGCATTTCGCTTGTGACTTTTGTGCAAAAACCTGTTTCCTTTATGGCTTCATCAATTTCTTTTATTATTACTGGATCTGTTTGCGCTACATATGCATACCATACTGCATAATGCATTGGTGTAGTAGGGATGCAATATTTTCCCATCAATGGTATACATTTGCGTAGATTGCTTAGGGAGTAAGCTAATTCTTCCTTAGAATCTAGTTGTTGTGAGGATTCTTTTGAATCGTTTTTATCATTATCTTCTGTCATGCTGCAAACTCTGATTTATAGGTTAAACGTCGCTTATATCATACGATGTTGAAATATGCATGTATTTATTGCATTACACATCCCGTATTTTATCAATAAAACTAATGGTGTAATAACAGTAATTTTATTAATTTATGAAAATATTTGAGATTAAGACCGTTTCGCTAGGTAGTAGTAAGCTACATACAATGATTAAGTAGATTACACTTAGAGAAAAGTGTAGATTATTTGAAATAAATACTTTTCTTATTTTTTGAAAGATTAAATTTAGAATATAAAATTTTAAAAAATTAATGATATCTATTGTTTGTTTTAATTAATTTTAAATAGAGTTGTAATAATTACGTGTTGTAATATTTGGTTTTCTAAATTAATTAAACGTTGTTAGCTTCTAAAAAGCCTAGTTGATACTATTGTCATTGTTTTTGATATTAGCGATTGCTAATATCAAAAATTGTTATTTTGTCTACAAAAGCTTAAAATATACAAGTTTATTAAATGTTAGTAGAAATATAAATGACCGTACAAATAACCTATAAATCCTTACAAAAGGTCTTAAGTGAAGCTTTAATTTCCGATAAAGTAAAAATTCTTGCTGCTGCACGCAGGGTTTTTGGTACTAAACAGCATCCTGTGCTTGATGTTGATGTTTCTAAAGCTGAGAAATTGGCACTAGACGCTGCATTAGCTATTGAAAAAGCACAAAAGCGAGCACAAACAATCCCTGAAATAAGTTATCCTGAAGAATTACCTGTAAGTAGAGAGCATGAGGCTTTAGCAAAAGCATTACAAGAAAACCAGGTTTTAATTGTTGCTGGTGATACGGGATCTGGTAAAACTACTCAGCTTCCAAAAATTTGTCTTGAAGCAGGTTTTGGCCGTCGC
>CAZTNG010000064.1:0-3668 GCA_964615195.1 uncultured Enterobacterales bacterium | reverse complement strand
GACGATGCCGAACGGCGCATAATCGAATTCCACGGTTTTGGCCGTCGCGGTATGATTGGTCATACACAAACTAGACGATTGGCAACTAGAACAGTAGCCGCACGTATTAGCGAAGAACTTAAAGTCGAGTTAGGTACTGCAGTAGGTTATAAAATACGTTTTGGTGATAAAACAGCTGATAATACTATCATTAAGCTGATGACTGATGGTGTACTATTAACTGAACTTGAAAATGATCGTTATTTAAATGATTATGAAGTACTTATTATTGATGAAGCTCATGAAAGAAGCTTAAACATTGATTTTATTTTAGGATTTTTGCGTGATTTATTACAAAAACGCAAAGATTTAAAAGTTATTGTTACTTCAGCAACAATTGATTTAGAACGCTTCAGCAAGCATTTTAATAATGCTCCTATAATGATTGTTGAGGGGAGAACTTATCCTGTTGAAGTTCGTTACGAACCAATAGGTGAATATTCTAACTCAGAAGATGAAGATATAGATGAAGAAGATTTACTTAGTTCTATTTTACGTGCAGTTGATGAATTATGTGCTGAGCCATTAGGTGATATTCTCATATTTTTGAATGGTGAAAGAGATATTGCAGAAACAGCAGATTATTTAAGACGAGCAAATATTAAGAATACTGAAATTTTACCTCTTTATGCTCGTCTTTCAAATGCAGAACAAAACAAAGTTTTTGCTCCACATTCTGGACGACGTATTGTTTTAGCAACTAATGTTGCAGAAACATCTATAACAGTTCCTGGTATTCGTTATGTTATTGATCCTGGTACGGCTAGAATCAGTCGTTATAGTCCACGAACAAAAGTGCAAAGGTTGCCAATAGAACCAATATCACAAGCAAGTGCAAATCAGCGAAAGGGTAGATGTGGCCGTGTGGCGGATGGTATTTGTATTCGCTTATATAGTGAACTTGATTTTTTAGGTAGACCTGAGTTTACTGATCCTGAAATCTTGCGTACAAATTTGGCAGCAGTTATATTACGTATGATTAATTTGCGTATAGGTGATATAACATCATTTCCATTTATTGAGCCGCCAGAGCAAAAGCAGGTTAATGATGGTATTAAGTTGTTAGAAGAATTGCATGCTGTAATACGTAATGAAAATAATGAAATTAAGCTAACACGTATAGGTTCATTAATGGCAAAGCTACCATGTGATCCAAGACTCGCAAGAATGCTTGTTGAGGCAAATGATTTACATGCTTTAGCTGAAGTATTAGTTATTACTGCAAATTTAAGTGCACAAGAAACTCGCGAACGACCTCTTAATAAAAGAGAGGCTGCTAATCAAATGCACAGCCGCTTTAATGATGAACAATCAGATTTTATCTCTATGTTGAAACTTCACGAATATTTAGTGAAAATTACAGCTGAAAATAGCAATTCTTCATTACGTAAGGTTATGCGTAAAGAGTTTTTATCATATCTACGTATGCGTGAATGGTTCGATATTTATAGTCAGCTTAAGGAAGCTGTTGTTGGCTTAAAGTTTAAAATTAATGAAGAAAAGGCTACATATGAGCAACTCCATAGATCCTTATTATGTGGTTTATTAGGTCAATTAGGTTTTAAAAAACAGGATGGGTTTGAGTACGTAGGTGCTAGAAATAATCACTTTTATATATTCCCAGGTTCTGGCCTCGCTAAAAAAGCTCCAAAATGGATTATGGCTGCAGAAATTACTGAAACCTCAAAACTTTATGCGCGCAACGTTGCTGCTATTGAACCTGAATGGACAGAAAAGGTCGCAGGCGATTTAATTCGATATAGTTATAGTGATGAGCATTGGAGTAAAAATAGTGGAGCTGTTATTGCTTTACAAAAAGGAGTGCTCTATGGTTTGCCTGTTATTAATGGACGCAAGGTCAATTATACAAAGATTAATCCACCATTATGCCGTGAACTCTTTATAAGAGAAGGTTTGGTAAATGGAGAGTTTATAACCAAGGATAAATTTTTTAAACATAATCTAGATTTAGTTCAAGAGCTTGAAGATTTAGAGGATAAATCTAGAAGACGTGATCTGTTAGTTAATGATGATACATTAGTTGCTTTTTATGATGAACGAATACCTGATGATATTGGTGATGCCCGTAGCTTCGAGACGTGGTGGAGTGTTAAATATAAGGAAAATCCAAATTATCTGAATTTTGATATTGAAATGCTTGCACAAAAAGATCCTGAGAGTGTAAGTCAGAATATGTACCCAGATCATTTAACTGTGGGTAGATTTAAGCTAAATTTGAGCTACAATTTTGACCCAACAGCAGAAAATGATGGGGTGACAGTAACAATACCTGTTAGTATTTTAAATCAGATAGATGGTGAAATATTTTTATGGCTTATTCCAGGTCTTAGACAGGAGTTATTTACCTCATTAATTAGAGTGTTACCTAAAGCACCAAGACGAAATTTTGTGCCAGCTCCAAATTATGGGCAGGTTCTCAATGAGTCCTTATCTCCTGAACAGGGATATTTTTGGGATGTACTATGCCAAAAGATGACAAAGCTTAGTGGTTTGAAAATAGAAAAGAAGGATTTTGATTTAACGGCTTTACCAAAGCATCTGTCATTTTATTTTAAAGTAATAGATATTAAGAAAAAGGTGTTACTTGAAGGTCGTGAGCTTGAATATATTCGTCATAAGCTAAAGGATGAAGTTAAAAATTCTTTAGAGCAAGTAGTTAAGGAAATGCCAAAGCAGGAAGGAATTACAAGTTGGAACTTTGATAATATTCCAAAGACTCGTACTAGAATTTTAGGTGGAATGGAAATCATAGCTTATCCTGCTTTAAGAGATGCTGGAAACAGTGTAAGTTTAGAGCTTTTTGAATCTGAAGAGGAAGCTCAAAGGCAAATGTGGAAAGGGCAAAAGCGCTTGATTATGTTGGCAATTCCTAGTCCTCTCAGTTTTCTTGAAAATAAGTTACCTAATAAAGCGAAGCTCGCTATGTATTTTAATGTTGTTGGAGATGTTAAGTCATTAATTAGTGATTTAGAATCTTTAGCTTTAGATGAAATGTTAACTGAACTTGGTGGTGTTGCGTGGGATAAGCCAAGTTTTGAAAAGCTTGTGGAACAGGTGAAAGGGTCAATATACGATAAGGTTTTAGAAATTTCTAAAATTTGTGAAGGAATTTTAGTTAAAGCTAATGATGTACGTAAAAAACTAAAAGGTAAAATGGATTTTAGTACAGCTTATGCTTTTAGTGATATGGGAGCCCAATTATCACACCTAATTTATAAAGGCTTTGCTACAGATGCTACACCTGAATATTTCCCTCATTTAGAACGTTATTTAGATGCGATGTTACGCCGTATTGAAAAAGTTCCACAGGATCCAAATAGAGATCTTATGATGCTTAATAAACTCAAGAGTTGCGAGGATAATTATGAATCACTATTAGGGTTATTTGCAGGTAAGATTGTACCTTATGATGTTAAAATGGTTAAGTTCATGTTAGAAGAACTTAGGGTATCTTATTTTGCTCAAAGTTTTAAAACGTTATATCCTGTTTCAGATAAACGTGTGAATGTTGAAATTGAAAGATTGAGGGTGTTCTACAGAAAGTAATTTATATTTTAATAAGCTAGCGCTGATTATTTTATTTTTATATAGAATATATTAAAAATATA
>CAZTNG010000063.1:0-13663 GCA_964615195.1 uncultured Enterobacterales bacterium | reverse complement strand
AAGTTTCATAAATAATGACCCCAGTAGGTTGTTCAACTTACTGGGGTCACTGCAATAACGGGGTTTATATTAAGTTTTTTATAAATTTTAACTAGATTAATATATCCTTAACTTTGAAGATTCCTTAACCTGTTTAAGTTCTTGAGGTAAATCATACATCTCATTATCACCACCTGATGGATTCTCTGCAGAAACTGGATCTAAGCTCACATGCACAATCACTTTTCCGTCAAGTACAGTAACAACAGGCGACTTAGCTAATGATGTAAAATTCTCAACATAATTAAAGTTTGCAGCTAAAATATTTGTTTTCACAAGAGATGATGTACCTGAACCAGCACAAGGATCACTAGTATTAGGAGTGTTAGTTGTAATATATACATAATCAGCCAAGATTAGTGGATCAGTATATATTCGCTCTCCTGAATTAGCTACTTCTGTGCCTCCTTCTATAGGTCCCAAATCTACGTACCAACCGTAGGTAGCTGAAGAAGCTAAAACATAAGTCCTATTTGCAGTACCAGATTGATAATTAGCTTTTACTACACAATGATCACCTGATGTTGCACACCTCTTTGTCTCAGCCTCAGAAATAGAATTATTTTGAGCCATATCTCTTAATGAATAGAATGATTGATATGTATTATAGTTTTTTGAAACAGTTTTATTATCAATATCAGTTACATAAGATCCAGTGCCAAATACCAATGACAATCCATTATTTAAATATGCTGCACCAATCTTAGAAGTAATAGGTTGTGCTACATTCTCAGTATCCACAGCCTTGAAAACTACATTAGGTTCGGCTTTAAAAGATACAGAGTTTAGATTACATTCTCCACCATTCTTTTTCCCCCAACATTTAATGTTGTTTCTTAGGTCTGTACCTCCAGTTAAATCAATCTTCCATAGGTATCCAAAATAGTCACCAAAGTAAATAGCATCATATTCTTGTGATGAAGCTGAAATTCTTACTACGCTTACAGGTCCTACAGCATCTTTGCGTCCTAAACCAACAGGATCAACAGGTTCTGCATTATTTACAAGCAATGGTATTTCATTTATAAAACACGCAGTATGGAAACTATTATAATCACTGCAAGTACCATTTTTACCTAGTAAATCCACAATAAATACACCAGGAGTATTTGCCTCGAAACCACTTGAATATACTAAATAGTCCACATTAGAAACTGTAACCTTTGTAGGAGAATAATTCATCTTACCAACTAAATCAGAACCTCTGTATTTTCCATCCTTAAAAGCTACAGTGGATTTTGGACTTAATTCCCATAACAATGTGTTACTAGCTGAAATTTGATTAAACCTATCTTGTCCAGCTGTGATTGAATTAAACTTACCGATATCAGTTACATCTAAAGCATAACCTCCGGCAAACCCCATTCCATACACGCCATATACATAGATTTTTTCTTCATTATCAACAGTTTTCTTATAAACAACAGGCGTGCTATTGAGCATAAACTTATGGCTAGTAGCAACATAATCTTGCTTTGCTTGATTTTTGATACTGCTTAAAAATTCACTAGGAATATAAGAGAACACAGGTTTACCTGTCTTATCGTCTATGAAGTGAAGCATACCATCATTAGCACCTACGACGAGATATGAATCACCTGATGCATTCTTAAATGCAACTACATCAGAATCAATAATATCGCCAAGTACAAAATGTTCATTACCTTCTTCTCTTACACGAAGAGGTTTCTTATCATTTAGCATTAAAATTTCATTTTCATGCTTACCATCATCATATGCTTCATGAGTTTCATCACCCAATAACCAACGAATAAATCTATTCACAAATAAATTAGAATCAGTGAGATCATTTATATTATCGTCAGTTGCAGTCAACGAATTACCTACAATTTTATTAAAGACGTTTTTACCTAAATAACTGTAAGCACTAGGTTTGTCATCAGAATCACCTTGATCTTTAGCATAAAGCCTTACAAGTTTATTATCTGTTACATCATAAGTTACAACTACACGATTTTCGAGATTCTGTTTAGCATCTTTTTCAAATGCTTCATCAGCTCTCCAAGAAACACTACTACTAAAATCTGAATAGCCACCAGTCGTTCCACTAACCTTAGTTTTAACAATAGTACCCCACCAAGCAGAAGGATCATATTGAGTAGCATACATTGCTGTTTCACTCCTAGTAGACACCTCCGCAAAAGGCATTGTTGATCCAGAATGTACAGCCTTGTCTATTTCGTTCATCATTCTTGAAATACCATCCTTCAACTGTGAAGGGTTAGTAACCAAATAATAATTACTAGGATCAGCAGTAGAGGCTGTTGGTGCAGAAGTTAAACCATTCTTTGCAGCATACCATAATGGCGACTTAAGCCAAACGTTATCACCTTGAGTAGGATCAACTAAAAAAGTTCTACTAGAAGCAGATACAAAGTCACCTTTTGTACATCTATGAATATTTCCTAAAACAAAATTAAATCTATTGCTTTCTCCATCTTGATATGTATCATAACCTAAGCTGGTTTTTAATTCGCTTCTATTACTATAATAAAACTCCTGTGCAGGCAATATTCTTGTATTATAGTAGTTATCTATATTTTCAGTAGTATAGAACTCATTATATAATGCAATTGCAGTAGCATCGGAATCATCCATCTTTACATTCTTAGGTCTAAAACAAATCTCAGTTTCTTTAGATACTTTTCCACTCCATGAAGGTACTGTTGTTGCAAAACCAGCCTCTCTTAAACATTTTTTCATATCCACCTTAGTTGATAAATCAAGTTCTGTAATGTTAAATTTATTAGTTTTTTCACAATTAATAAAAGTCATGTCACTTATGATATTATCCATATGATACATGTTCTTTTCTTTGGTACTTTCAGCTGTGTTACCTCTTCCGCCAGCCGAAGGTTTTTCTAAATCAACATACACTCCAGTATTCTTTACACCTGTTATAACATATCCTGCATGTTGGTCTGCATAACCATCACCTTTAACGTCTCGCAATTGAACCCTAACATAATAATTACCAGACTTTCCTTGTATTAATTTATATGAATATTCAACAATCCAATCCATATCATAATCGGAACCATATTGGTAATCTTCAAAGTTTATACGAAAAACACCTGAATCTTCAGTAAAACTTTCTGAATAAAAATCTACAATTTGGTTAGTCGCAACCAATCCTGAATTTTTCTCATATTCAGTAGATTTTGCAAAAGGAACAATAGTCACATACGAATCTTGTGTTCCCGGTATTGCAATCTTTATTTCAGGCATATTCGGCTTCATTGCTACAACAAATGTTTCCATAGCATGCTTCTGTGACTTACCTGTATCTTTCGAACTACCTACTATAACTTTATTTTTACTATAATACTTAGCAATTGCGGCAACATTATAACTACCAAATGCAAAAGGCACAGATGGAGCCAATCCCACAACATCAGCAAGACTACTTATAGTCTTAACAGAAGGGAAATAATTATATAAAGAATGTACTGTATCGCTTCTTGACATACCCATCAAGAAGCTTTTACCGTTTACACTTGTATCAAGTGTTTGCAAAATAGTATCTACTTCTACTCCATCATAATTACTAGCATAATTTTGGGAAGTATTACCAGAGTTTCCATCAAAAGTTACACTTTCGTCTGCGATCACAAGACTAACAGGTTTCGCACAATATTCATTTCCATTTTCGTAAGGATTTTTTTGATCAACTGAACCTAAATTCAATTGATCCTTAAATGAAGTTAATTTACTTCCCTTAAAATACATTGCACTATTACTGAGTAATTTTGAGACTGGGTTTCCCCAATCTTTGCAAGTTCCATTACCCATACTGTTAATAATACTTTTAGCGGAAGATCTCTGACAATCAGAATATTGATTTACACCATCTATTTTTTCAGAAATTCTAAATCCATCAAGAACACTAATAACACCGCATATAGATCCCTGAGCACAATTAATTGCGTGGTAGTTAAAGTTGCCATTAGATGCAATTTCCTTAGAAAAATCACCAATATTTGCTCTTAAAGCTCCACTATTTAAATTATTAACCCATGATCCAGTTATTAACCCAAACTTAATTCTTGGATTTTCACCCTCACCATACTGTTGCAATATTCCTGCTGGACGCCAAATAGGAGATGTATCAGAACCATAGTTTTTACATGAAGCATCATTTGTATATGGCTCTAAACAAGCAACAACTATTACATCTAAACCATTAGTAATAGGACTACCAACAAACATTCCATTATTTTTATCTAAAATTGCTAGTGAATTTCCTTCACTCTCAGATTCTAAGCTAGCCCAATCCCATATAAAGTTTAAATTAGTCTTCCCAGCAGAACTTACTCCTGGAACACCAGCATTATTTACCCAACCATAACGCAAATAGGCAGCTCTTTGTTTATTATATATACCACTTCCATCATCATATGACCCCATACCAAAAAATATAGCTGCATCTTCATTTACACCAGTTGGTTTAGCTATGGTAGAAATACCAATAAAATCTGAATAAGTAAACGCATTAGCACCATCTATATCTTTATACATCTGCGGCGCCCAAACTTTACCCCAAGCATGCGCATCTCTTAAAACATTAGAATGTTTTAATAATACCGCTGTTTTATTACCATCTGTATAAATTGCTGTTTTGGTATCTGTTGTATAATCATTTTGTGTTGTACTTGTAACGCGAGTTCCACCGTATAATACTTTTTTAATCACATCTATACGCGAAGAAGTAACATAATTTAAGAAATTACCACTCCACTGAGCATCTGCAGGACATGTATATACTTTCTTTTTATCATCTTTATCATTCCACATCTCAAGTGGCTTACTTACAGCTAGATAATTAGCAGTACCAACCGGTAACCAATATCCTAATTGCTCATCATTAGTAACAATGTTTGTTATTTTTTTAAAATCTTTTTTGTATTCATAGCATAATGCACTATCAAATATTCCATAGTATTCAAACGCTGGATCAAACATTATATTCAAACTAACATTATCATCAGGATTTAGGTCCGTGTAATCGTTATATGCTTCAGTAAATAAATTATGATCTCTACCAATAACAAGCATAACCATAGATGGTACATTTAATGATGCTATTGATAATGGATTTGTAGCTACTTTAGCATTTTGAACTTCTTGTTTTTCAGCATTAGTTAATGCATTAGATGCTGTAGCCCATAATGATATAGTCGCTACTGAAGACAGTAATATAATATTTTTTATCAAAACATTAAGCTTTTTCATGTTTTACCCCTACACATGCATAGAGCGCAATTGTTGATTATCTAACTTATTATTAAACAACATTTAACATAAAAATACAAAACTTAAAGCTTGAACTACTTCACTTTTTTTAAGTGTTTCACAGTTCAATTGTTTTTTTTAATTTTTACAAATTATTTTGAGAAATTTAAATAAAGTTATTTTTTTGTAACGAACAGTATCAATATTTAATAATAAAAATCACAAAAAAATTAATAATATTTTTTGACTTTATAAAAAAATAGTTATAAATAACAAAAAATGAATTATTTTAAACAGAAGGACTATAAAAATATATTTTCAAAAAATAATATATTCATTATTACCCTAAAAATCATAATTATAGAGAAACTCTTTATCACAAACCATCAGGCATTTTAAAGCTCTGTTTTTCCTTCGATTGTCCAATCTCTTGAACACAAGTAAAACCTTTACTTTGTAAATATTTTAACAAATCATTTATTAAGTATTCTGGAGCGCTAGCACCACCTGTAACAGCTACTTTGTTAACATTTTTGAACATGTCACATGACAAATCATGATAATCATCAATTAAAAATGATCTACAACCTGCTTTCTGCGCAACTTCACTTAATCTATTAGAATTTGATGAATTTTTCGAGCCCACCACTAATACTAAATCTGCCATTGAAGCTATTTCTTTTACTGCAATTTGCCTATTTTGAGTTGCATAACATATGTCGTGACCACTAGGTCCTTGAATATCGGGGAAATAATTCTTTAGAGAATTAATACATTCTTTAGTTTCATCTACACTTAGTGTTGTTTGTGTTACAAAATGAAGCTTATCTGGTGATTTAATTTTTAAATTTTTAATATCACTCTCTGAAGTAACAATATACATTCCACCGCAGTTACTTGTGTATTGACCTAGTGTTCCTTCAACTTCTTGGTGACCTGGGTGACCAATCATGATTACTTCTTCGTTCAAGTTACTTAGTCTACGTACTTTTCGGTGAACTTTTTCTACTATTGGACATGTAGCATCAAATACTTGTAAATTTCTATCCTTAGCACAATTAACAATTTTTTCAGATACACCATGTGCTGAAAATACTACAATTGATCCTTCTGGAATATCACGAATATGCTCAACAAATATAGCACCCTTATTTTTCAAATCGTCAACTACATGCTTATTGTGTACAACTTCATGAAGTACATAAACCGGGTGACCTTTATATTTTTCAAGAACTTTATCTACAATCTCTATGGCTCTACTTACCCCAGCACAGAAACCTCTAGGATTTGCTAATAGAATTGTTCTTTCAGAAGTCATACGTACTCCAATAACCAATAGATATTTAACAATATAGTTTAATAAACTACTTTTCGAGTGTAGTGTTTTTATTTAAAAATATTTCATATACAAGTACCATAAAAACACCAACACATACTGCACAATCAGCAATGTTAAACGATGGATAATGATACTCCATATGATCAGTAACAATGTAAAAGTCTAAAAAGTCAATAACGTACCCATAAACAAATCGATCATATAAATTACCTAAAGCACCACCTATGATCAATGCATATGAGACATTGGACCAAACTTTATTAGCAGTATTCTGAAATAATTTCCAAATTAAAAATGCACTTATAGCTACTGCTGTTATACCAAAAAACCACTGCTGCCAACCTGAATGTTCAGCCAAAAAACTGAAAGCTGCCCCTTCATTATGGACATGTACAATTCTAAAAAAATTTCTTATAACAGGAATAAAACTACTATGATCATAAGCTACTATATTTTTTGCTATCAATGTTTTTGATAACCAATCTATTAAAAATGTAGCAAGCGACACTAATAAAAAACATGCACCACTTTTCTTTAAATTATTGATATTCATCTTTATTTCCTAGTAACAACATTTATATTTATTACTTGCATACAAAGCTTTACAAACAAATTTATTCATAATAAAAGAGGTCTGCATTAATATAAAAGACAGACCTCTTTCTCCATTTATTAGACCATTGTACTATGCAAACTTAC
This sequence comes from uncultured Enterobacterales bacterium, assembly GCA_964615195.1. Classification (GTDB taxonomy): domain Bacteria; phylum Pseudomonadota; class Gammaproteobacteria; order Enterobacterales; family Succinivibrionaceae; genus HGM20899. The sequence continues at coordinate 6,333 of CAZTNG010000063.1, read as the reverse complement.
GAAGTTCACCATCGCCTTCAATATTTTCAAGACAACGCGCACAAATATCTTCATGACCTACTATTGAACCTACGCTTTCAACATATTGCCAACATCTGTCACACTTATGATATTGACTAGCAACAACACTTATAGCCAAACCATCTATGTCAGCATTATCAACTGTAGCAGGTTTATCTGCAATTGATAACACTGTAACCTTTGAGACAATTAGTACAAAACGGAGTTCATCACCTAGTGTATCAAGAAGATTCTTTTTAGCTTCATCAGCATAAATAGTTACTTCAGACTGCAACGAACCACCAATAACTTTTTCATTTCTTGCTAATTCTAGCTTTTTGTTAACTTCATCTCTTACAAGTTTAACATCTTGCCAAAATTGATTATTAGTAATTGCGTCAGCAGGCAAATCAAATAAACCATCATACCACTCAGCTGTAAAGACATACTTGTCTCGCTTTCCAGGTAATAACGACCAAGTTTCTTGCGCTGTAAAACTTAATATTGGAGCAAACCAACGAACCATAGCTTCAGCAATGAGGTACAAAGCACTCTGACATGAACGACGCGCATTGCTATTAGCTTTTGCTGTATATTGACGGTCCTTGATAATATCTAAATAGAAAGACCCCATATCAATTGAACAAAATTGCATTATCTTTTGCACTACTGTATGGAAATCAAAGGCATCATATGCATTTACAATATCTTGCTGTGTTTGCAATGCTAAAGCTACTGCCCAACGATCTAATGCAACCATATCATCTTTTGCAACCAAATCCTTTGAAGGATCAAATCCATTAAGATTTGAAAGTAAAAATCTAGTTGTATTACGAATACGACGATATGCATCTGCACTACGTTTTAAGATTTCATCAGAAACTGTCATTTCGCTTGTATAGTCAGTTGAAGCAACCCATAGTCTAAGTATATCTGCACCTAACTTATTCACAACATCCTGTGGACTAACAACATTACCTATTGACTTGGACATTTTTCTGCCTTGACCATCAACAGTAAAACCATGAGTTAAAACAGTCTTATATGGAGCAACTGACTTAATCGCAACACCAATCATCAAGGATGACATAAACCAACCACGATGCTGGTCGGATCCCTCAAGATACATGTCAGCAGGATTATTATTATATTCTGAACGTTGATCTACCACTGTAAAACTAGTTGAGCCAGAATCGAACCAAACGTCCAACGTATCAGTTACCTTTACGTAGCGATTCTGTTCTTCAGGAGATAGAATTTCTTTTGGATCAAGATCCCACCATGCTTGTATACCACTCTTCTCTACTCTCTTTGCAACTTCTTCAATAAGTTCTTGAGTACGTGGATGAAGTTCTGATGTATCCTTATCAACAAATAAAGCAATAGGCACGCCCCAAGTACGTTGGCGAGAAATACACCAATCTGGACGGTTCTTCACCATAGCTTCAATTCTGTTCTGTCCCCAAGACGGCACCCATTGAACCTTCTTGATTTCATCCAATGAATTCTGACGAAGTCCTTTCTCTTCCATGCTGATAAACCACTGCGGTGTTGCACGGAAAATAATAGGTGTCTTATGACGCCAACAGCAAGGATAAGAATGCATTATTTTATTTACTGCAGCTAAAGCGTTCTTTTCCTTTAAAAGATCAATAACTTTATCATTTGCAGCAAAAACATTCATTCCTGCAAAATACTCAGTATCAGGCAAGAAGCAACCATCAGGTCCAACAGGACACGCAACCTCTAAACCATACTTAGAACCTACAACATAGTCATCCATACCATGACCAGGTGCTGTATGAACAGCTCCGGTACCTGAATCATCAGTAACGTGAGCACCTAAAATAATTGGTACATCAAATGATAAAAAAGGATGATTAAAGCGGAGACCTTCTAATAATGAGCCTTTAGCAGTACCCAAAATCTCATACTCTGTAACGCCATAGCGTTCTAACGCAGCTGTAGCTACACTTTGAGCAAGAATAATGCGCTCAACAAAAGGCGCCTTCACTTGAATAAGCTGATATTCAAAATCTGCATTTAAACAAACAGCACGATTTGCAGGTAATGTCCAAGGAGTTGTTGTCCAAATAATTGCATTAACAGAACCTGTTCCTTTGTCTGTACCAAAAATATTTAGTACAGCAGCTTCGTCTTTTGCCTTAAACTTAACATCAATCGCATATGATTGCTTATCATAATATTCAACTTCAGCTTCCGCTAAAGCACTACAACAATCTATACACCAATGAACAGGTTTAAAACCTTTCACTAAATGACCATTTTTTGCAACGCGACCTAGAGCTCTAATAATATTGGCTTCAGTATTAAAATTCATGGTTAGATATGGATTATCCCAACTACCTAATACACCAAGTCTCTTAAAGTCTGCCTTCTGAGCTTCAACTTGAGTTTTTGCATATTTTCGACATTCTTTTCTAAATTCAGCAGCAGAAACCTTCTGTCCAGGCTTGCCAACTAACCCCTCAACCTTAAGTTCAATTGGTAAACCATGACAATCCCAACCAGGAATATATGGTGCATCAAAACCACTTAGGCTTTTAGACTTGATTATAATATCCTTTAGAATTTTATTTACAGAATGTCCAATATGAATATTACCATTAGCATATGGAGGGCCATCATGAAGTATAAAGGATTTTTTACCACGCTTTGCTTCACGAATTTGTTCGTAAAGATTATCATCGTACCAATCCTTTAACATTAAAGGTTCACGTTTTGCAAGATCTCCACGCATAGGAAAGCGTGTATCAGGCAAATTAAGAGTGTTCTTATAATCTGTCATTTCAAATACCACATTTGTTTTCAAGCTGCATAAACAGCTTACGAGCGTATGCTTCATCGAGCTGTAATTGCTCTTTTAACTGTACGAGAGAGGAAAATTTCTTCTCCGCTCTTATCTTTTTTATGAATGAAACCTTAATTTCTTGACGGTACAGTTCACCATTGAAATTAAGTATATAAACCTCTAATTTCGGTTCAACGCCATTTACTGTTGGTCGTGTTCCTACATTTGCCATACCATTCTTAACCGAACCATTTGGCAATAAAACTGTTACTGCATAAACTCCATTTACAGGAGCAACTCTGCGTTTTAAATTAATATTGGCAGTAGGAAAATCAATTTTTCTTCCTAATTCTTGACCATGACTAACTTTACCACGAATAAAAAAAGGCTCACCAATTAAATTAGCCACATGATCAAGTTCATCGCAACGCAATAATTTTCTTATTTTCGTAGAACTAATTCTACAAGAATTGTGTATAAAACTATCTAAACTAATTGCATTAAAATTGTATTTTTTGCCATATTCGCAAAGCATATTAAAATTACCGATGCCACTTGCGCCAAAATGAAAGTCATCGCCAACTATCACCTGTTTTACATTCAGTTTTTCAATTAAAATTTTAACTATAAAATCATTTGGCGACATGTTCGCTAAGCTTTTATTAAAATTAAGACAAAATAATAAATCTATACCAAATTTTTCAAAACCTAAAAACTTATCCCTAAATCTGCTTAATCTTGCCGGAGTCTCATTCCTATTAAAAAATTCTAAAGGCTGAGGTTCAAAACACATAACAGCAGACAATAAATTTTTATCATGAGATACTTTCAATAATTGTTTCAATATTTCTTGATGGCCTAAATGTAATCCATCAAAATTACCTATTGTTAGAACAATACCTTTGCTATCGGCACGATAATTATCAAGCTTACGCACAAGTTGCATCTAACAAAGACCTCAAATCAAATAAATTTCACAGTAACAATTTACCAATTATAACAGAAAAGCATGATTTATTTAATAACTCATAACAGTTTTATTGTCTTAATAATCTTAATGGTTTTACCCCTAAAAGAAATAACATTACCAAATACATTATTGCGCCAGCAATTATCAATAAAACTAAATAAGTTGTTGCCAATAAAATTCCGAGAGAAGCCCAATGTTGTAATGATGGACACAGTAATTGATTAGCTACATATAGCAATCCACCCATCATTATGCTAGCGATAATAATTTTACTTATAAATACAACTGTTTCTTTTTTTACAAAATAAATAGATCTTTTATGTAATCCCCTCAATAGCAATGAGGCATTTAAAATTGAAGCTAATGAAGTTGACAAAGCTAATCCTATATAACCTAAGCCATACAAATACTCTAATGGTGGCACTAATATTAGATTAAACACCATATTGGCAACCATTGTCATAATTCCATATTTTACTGGAGTCTTTGTATCTAATTGTGCATTAAACCCTGGAATTAACACTCTAGCCAACATTATTGCCCACAATCCGGAAACAGAAGCAATCAAACTTAATGATGATGCATAAGCATCATCGACGCCGAACTCCCCACGCAAAAACAATACCCTTAAAATAGGTTCTCTAAGCATTATCATACCAACCATTGCAGGGAATCCTAAAGTAAGCACGAGCTTAACCCCCCAATCAAGTGTTTTATGGTAAGATAAATTATCCCCACTCATACGGACCTTCGATAGTGATGGTAATATAACAGTGCTTATAGCAACCGCAAATATACCTATAGGAAATTCTAATAATCTATCAGAGTAATATAGATAACTTATTGCTCCCGTAGCAAGAAATGAAGCTAACATAGTGTTAATCAACAAATTTAATTGACTAACAGATACTCCAAAAATTGCAGGTATCATTAATTTCCGGATACGAACAACACCCTCATGATGCCAATCGAACTTAGGAATAAGTAATTTACCTAGTTTGTACAAAAATGGAAGTTGAAATAAACATTGAATAACACCACCAATAACTACACCCCAAGCTAAGGCTGTATTAGCGTCTTGCATATATGGAGCAATAAATACGCAACTACAAATCATTGAAATATTTAATAAACACGGTGTTAATGCAGGTATAGCAAATTTTCCATATATATTTAATACAGCGCCAGAAACTGCAGTTAATGTGATAAAAAACAAATAAGGAAAAGTAATCTTTAACAAAAATGAAGCTTGAATAAACTTTTGGGCATCCTGACCATTATTTAAATAGTCCATGAACCACCCCCAACCAAATAAAGCAGTAACAACAGAACTTCCAAGCATACCTAATACAGTTACTAGAAATACAAATACTCCCAAAGTTCCTGTAGTTTTACTTAATAAATCATTCAGTTCTGCATCACTTTTATGCTCTTTAAATTCAGTCATCACTGGGATAAATGCTTGACTAAAAGCACCTTCTGCAAAAAGTCTTCTAAAAAAATTTGGTATACGATTAGCAAAGAAAAAAACGTCTGCACATAATCCTGCACCTAACAGATGAGCAATAAAAATATCACGAATCAATCCCAAAACACGTGAAAAAAATGTTGCTGAAGCTGTTATAAGTCCAGAACGAAATAATTTAGCCATAAGGTGTACTCAAATAATAATTTTGAATTGAAATTATAGTTAATCTAACAGCGTAAATACAGAAATTATAAAGATATACATAAAAAAAGCTTAATTTATCATTAAAAAATGACAATTATTACAACATCTGATAAAATCTACATGTTTATTGTCCTAACCGAGTTAGACTGCAATCAGCATGAATTTCTCCTAAAGAGAAAGTGTCTCTTTGTGCCGCAGTATAAAATTTCGATGCCAATACATTGAAATCGCAGTAATAGCTTGATTAGTTACCAATTTTCACAAAAAATCAGTAACTTATCGGTTAAACCGTAAAATTGCACTAGTAGAGTGTTGTCTTTTTGAGCAAACACAATTATAATTGCGCACCATCAAAAAGACTGTCTAGTGTGGCGGTCTGTGGTTAAAGATTAACACCGATAAACGGTACGGTAAACTTAACAAGTGTTTATCAACTTAAATTATATTTAGGAGTCTATTTTGGCAAATATTAAGTCTGCTAAGAAGCGCATCATTACTTCAGAAAAGAATCGTCAGCTTAATGTAGCACAGCGTTCAGCTATGCGTACTGCAGTTAAGAAAGTTATAGCAGCTATTGCTTCTGGTGATAAAGAAGCAGCAAAGGTTGCATTCACTAATGCACAGATCATTCTTGATCGTTCAGCTACTAAGGGATTAATCCATTTAAACAAGGCTGCTCGTCATAAGTCTCGTTTAAGTGCTCAAATTAAAGCTATGGCTTAATTTAAGTCTATTGCACAAAAAAGGAAGCTTAAGCTTCCTTTTTTATTTTAAATATAAAAATACTCAACTCTATTACCAAATTATTTTGATGAAAATATGCTAAAAAATAAATTTATGATTATTTTTTGAACTTTTTCTAAATATGATTATCTATAT
>CAZTNG010000062.1:0-13948 GCA_964615195.1 uncultured Enterobacterales bacterium | reverse complement strand
AACCTAGAAGAAATAGAGATAACGATTATTACTACTAATTAACTGATGTTTTATAATTAAAAGCCTATTAAAAATGCAGTGACCCCAGTAGGTTGTTCAACTTACTGGGGTCACTGCATAATTTTGGGCTTTTTTATTACCTACTAAAGTCTTCCATCGCTCTTTGACTAAAGCTTTGTCCACCAATTCTCATAATTACATAATTAGGTTTAATCTCTATAATAGTCAGGTTTTTGAAACTTCCACCTTCTTTCACTACATGACCATCTAAAGAAATTGAGCGTTTTGATGGATCTGTTGAATAATTATGAGCATTGTACATAAAACTAGGTACCCTATTTATAAATTTGGATGGTAAATCTTGTAATGGTACTGCATCTGTAATTTGACTTGCAGACAGTTGATCATTTTGATTAGTCTCAGACAAATCAGTATCAAAATTAAGGTCACCACTATTTGTAGCTTCAACAGCTTGAGCAAATTGCTCATTTAAATCTAATTGTTTTTTCTGCACTTTAGGTTCAGTTTTTGCTACATCCTTTTCAACAGGTATAGGAGTATCTCTGATTTTATCTGAAGCTGATATTTTTGTTTGTGCAACAGCTTCTATATCCACAGGTATCGGTTCGCTTTGTGAAGAACTTACATATTTAATATCAAAATTATGAATTTTAGAAAATACTATAAAAGGCATATTTTCTTCAGAAAATGCTTCATTTTCACTTCTTAAATTTGTAATTTTGATTTTTAACTGATTGGCTATTCTATCTCGCTTCTCATAGAATTTATCTTGGTTAGATTTATTATAATTTACCCAAGAAAAAGCAAAACCAATTGCAAAAAACGTACAAATTAAAACGACTAAAATACAATTTTTAATACACTTAACTAAATTAAAACTTCTCTTACTTGAATTGCCATTTACAGAACTATCTGCATCAAAATATAAAGACATCTAAACATTCTCCTATAAATCTTCTAAATCAATTTCGTTCTCTATAATTTCTGCATTTGCAGGCGAACTACTTTGAGATTCTGTAGAATTATTATTTTTAGCAGATATCGGTTCATCAGAATCATTATTCAACAAATCATCAGAATTAATATCAGAATTCGTATCGCTATTAGTCTTATTCAAAAGATCATTTTTAGCATTAACTTTCTTTAATTTATTCAAGTAATTATCCTCTTCTTTTTTTGTAAGAATTTTTTCACAAAAAAGAGGATGTTCTGTTTCTGTATAAGGAAGTAATGCCCATAAGGTATCTACCCCAACTTTGCCATCCACACTTAAACCAAAAGACTTCTTAAACTTTTTAATTTTATTTGTAAAATTTGTATTCCACCCCTTAAAAACATAATTTTGATCACCATCAAAATTATTAAGCATTTTAGCTAGAGTCATTTGAGCTTCGTTACTACTAGATGAAGATATACTGTCTAATCCTAACGGTAATGGCCATATTAATCTAAAATCGCCCTCCATAGAACTTTCTAGCCACTGTCTAGTTACAGTCCACTCTCGGCCATCCATTAGTAACACAGCATATTTATTATTTAATTTAATTAGGACTGCGTAAAAAGGAGTTAACTTTTTATCCATAAGTTGTAAAGCAACAGGTACATTATATTTTTCAATATCATCCAAGCTTGCTTTTTCATGCAAACAACGGAATCCCTTATTTTTTATCATTTGGCAATCATTTTCAATATCAACATTATCTTGATTTGTTGTAAAACCCCATACACGCATCAAGCTACTCCAAGAATCTTCCTCAAATTGATTATTTGAAACACCAGCACTATAACGAGATTGTTCTCTTTTAATTTGCTCAATACCAGTGTGGCTATCAGTTAATGATTTATACTCTTGCTGCAATGAAATAATTACTGGATCACCTTTTAATTGCTTTATTAACTCAACTCTATTATTTGAATCTGTAACAAAATATGAAAAATATAATTTCCCTAATAAAAAACCAGCACAAACCATCAAAATACTTAAAATAGAAAAATTAACAACTGTGCTTAGACTTGGCCCTTTTTTAAAAACGCCCTTTAAGTTTGTTAATACATCATTAGTTCCAAGGACATCATGAATAGCTTTACGCATATGCTTAGCTTCAACTATATGCGATTTATCTATAAACGCAGCAAGCAAAGCTCTATCAGCCATAACATTTATTACTCTAGGTATACCATTAGAGGCTTTATATAATTCAGAAATAGCTCCTTGAGAAAATACAACTTGAACGCACCCTGCTGACTGCATTCTAAATCTTATGTACGAATCTAATTCATTAATAGACAATGGCAACAAATGGAAACGACTTGTTATTCTTTGAGCAATTTGCCTCATATGCTGCTGACGTAACTTATCCTGTAATTCAGGTTGACCTATCAATATTACCTGTAATAGCTTTTGATTATCAGTTTCAATATTAGTAAGTAAACGAACTTGTTCAATCACCTCATCACTTAAGTGTTGAGCTTCATCAATCATTAATATAGCTCTACGACCTTTTTGATAATTTGATGTTAAAAATGAACTAATTTTCTCAATCAAAACTCTTTTTGATGAACCAATTTCAAAATCAATACAAAATTCATGACATATTGTCTCCAACATTTCTATTAATGATAAATCAGGATCAAAAATAACTGCCTTATCAATATTGTTAGGCATTTCTCTAATAAGAGTACGTAAAATTACAGTTTTACCAGTACCAACCTCACCTGTAAACAGAACAAAACCACCGCTTTCAGCAATTCCATGTTTCAACATAGATAAAGCTTCACGATGGTGAGTACTTAAATAGAAAAATTTTGGATTTGGAGATATACTAAACGGAGATTCGCTTAATCCATAAAAGCTCTTGTACATAAGACGTAATACCCTTGTCTGATATTTATTGCATTATTTTAACACTTGGTTATATTATTTACCTAAAACTATAATAAAAAGCAAAGCTCAAACACTAAATTTTTCTAAAAATTGTAAAATTAATTAAAAAGGAATTCTTATGCAAATATATCTAGTAGGTGGAGCTGTTCGTGACGAATTGTTAGGAATAGAAGTCGGTGACAGAGATTTTTGCGTAACCGGAGCTACTACCGAAAACATGCTGTCTCAAGGATATTCTTGTGTTGGAAAAGATTTTCCTGTTTTCTTACATCCTAAAACTCATGAAGAATATGCTTTAGCAAGAACAGAACGTAAAAATGGACATGGATACACAGGGTTTATTTGTGATTTTTCTCCAACTATAACAATTGAAGAAGATCTATTACGACGAGATCTAACTATAAATGCAATAGCCAAAGATGTTAATGGTAAAATAATTGATCCTACAAATGGAATTTCAGATTTACAAAATAAAGTTTTAAGACACATAGGTGAAGCCTTTTCCGAAGATCCACTCAGAGTGCTTAGGCTAGCAAGATTTTATGCTAAATTATATAATTTAGGGTTCCGAGTAGCTGATGAAACTATGATGTTATGCAAAAAAATATCCAAATCTGGTGAATTAAAACATTTGACTGCAGAAAGAGTATGGATTGAAACTGAAAAGGCTCTAAAAACAGACAATCCAGAAATTTATTTTATTTTTTTAAAAAATTGTTATGCTCTTGAACAAGTAATGCCTGAAATTAATAATCTTGTAAATATTCCTCAAGAAATTGAATTTCATCCTGAAGGTGATGCGTTTAATCACACAATGCTAACACTAAAAATAATTTCATCATTAACCAAAAGTCCTGAAAAAAGATTTTCAATGTTAGTTCATGACATAGGCAAAACAAACACCCCTACCGATATTTTACCTAAGCATACTGATCATAGAGAACGTGGTAAACCTTTGATAAAAAATTTCTGTAAGAGATTACACGTACCGAACCAATATAGTGATTTAGCACAAAAAATTTGTTTATGTCATAACTACGTTGATTTACTTTTAGAGCCTGCAGAAACTATTGAAAAAACAATAAATATAATGGACGGATATCGTAACCCTAATAATATATCAGCATTAGCGCAATGCTTAACAGCAGACTATAGAGGGAGAACATCTTATGAAAAAGGCTTATTTACAGAAAACTATAATATTATCTATATTTTTAGCAAAGCTAAGGCAATATCCACAAAACCTATTGTTGCTCTAGGACTTAAAGGTATTGAAATAAAACAAGAACTAACAAAAAGAAGAATTGCAGCTATACAAAAGGCACAAAGCGAACTTCAATCATTATGGGTAAATTTTAAATTATAAAATAAATGCTAAAGCTCTAAATGAACTTTAGCATTATTTATTACTATTTTATTATGACAAAAGTATCCAAAATAAAAATATGCCTAAAATTATTCTATAAATTACATAAGGTAATAACCCATATTTATTTAATAACCCTAAAAATAACTTTATAACTAAATATGCTGTAACAAATGATATAAACATACCTAGTAAAACATCACTGATAGGTACAATATCTACTTCATTCATAACATCTTTAATGGATACCAAACCCGTAAGAATTATCACAGGAATTGACAATAAAAAACTAAACCTTGCTGCCATTGTAGGAGTTAATTTTAAATAGTAACCTACAGTTAAGGTTATACCCGATCTTGATGTACCAGGTATCAAAGCTATTGCTTGAGCACAACCTATGCATATAGCTTTTTTTAATGTTAAGCCTTCTGACTTATCTTCAATTTTTCCACTTTTCATACGCTTGTTACAAAAATGTTGAGCATGCCACAATATCAATCCAAAAATAATTGTTGTGCAAGCAATAACAAGTTCACTACGCAAGTAGTGTTCAATTAATCCTTTAGTCAAAAGCCCTACAATACCAACAGGTATTGTAGCAATCATGATATACCAAAACATTCTGCCATATTCATCCTTAGGCAGAGATAAATGTATTACACTTCCACAAAAAGATTTAATCATAAGTTTTAAATCTTCTCTAAAATAAATTAAGACAGCTAGCAATGTTCCAATATGAACAGAAACATCAAAGGCTAAACCCTGATCTTGCCATCCAAATAATTGTGCCGGTAAAATAAGGTGCGCTGAGCTAGACACGGGCAAGAACTCTGTTAGTCCTTGAATTAATGCTAAAACTACAGTTTGCAATATTGTCATAAATTTTATCCTACGTTTTATATTATTAAGGTAATTTCAAATCAATTTTATAAATCTAAACTAAAATTTTTCACCAACTTTAATTTATTTACATCCATCCTAGAAGCAATAGTTCTAACATTTTCTAATGAACCAGGAGGTATATAACTGGGCTCAAGTAACGATAATGGAATAGCAACAAATTCATATTTAAAAATATCTTGTCTTGGAAGAACAAACTTATCATCTGAATAAATCAAATCACCATATGTTAAAATATCAATGTCTAAACATCTTAATAAATGTTCAACACCTTCATTGTCCACCCATTTATCTCTACCTATGTTTTTTTCAATAATTTTTGTTTGCTCATATAATTCCTGTAACGATATATCTGTGTCAGCAGCAATTACCACATTGTAAAAATTAGGACCAATAGTATGAAAAGGCACGCTTTCATAGACAGGAGAGCTAACAATATTACTTAATATCTTTTTTAAACTTTTAAATGCAAACAATAATGAACTGTGACGGTGTAAATTTGACCCTAAAGCAAGATATATTTTTGTCATTGTTAGTGGTCCCTAAACATTCTAACTATACGAACACCAACACTATCTGTATTAGAAAGAATTTCTGGTTTCAAAATTTCAAGTTTTAAACCAAACAACTTGTCTTTATACTGTTCATAAATTGTCTTAACTAAATTTTCTGCCAAAAACTCTACCATTTCAGCTTTTAAATCAATAGATGTGCGTTCTATCAAACTCGCAACATCAGCATAATTTAAAGTATCTTTTATATCATTACTCTTAGCTACCTCTGCAAAACTAGTATAAAGTTCAACATTAAAAATAACTTTTTGAGTATTTGTTCGTTCGTGATCAAGCATTCCTAAAACACAATTAACTTCTAAACCGTTAATTAAGATAGTATCCATTGTTTCATTCATCATAAAACAGTTTCCTCTATATGATTTGTTTTTGCTAATGTGTCTAAAGGCCACCTTGGTACAACATTAATGCTCAAATCTGACCTATCACCATTTTTAAAACGAAACATTCCTGCATAGGCGATCATGGCACCATTATCTGTACAAAAACCAATTCTCGGATAAAAAACTTTACCTTTCATTTTTTCCATTAATTCCGCCATATGCAAACGAAGTGAACTATTAGCACTAACACCACCTGCAACAACAAGTCTTTTATATCCTGTTTTTTTCAATGCTTTTTTCACTTTTATCATTAATGTATCAACAACTGCATCTTCAAAAGCTAAAGCAATATCTGCTCTAGTTTGTTCATCTAAAGTATTCTCCATTATTGTGTTAGCAGCAAATGTCTTTAATCCAGAAAATGAAAAATCAAAATTAGGACTATCTGCCATAGGTCGCGGAAAAACAAATCTATTTTTGACACCTTTTTGCGCTATCTTTGATAATAACGGACCACCTGGATAAGGAATTCCTAATAATTTAGCTGTTTTATCAAAAGCTTCACCTGCAGCATCATCCACAGATTGACCAATAATTTCGTAATCACCAGGCTCTGCAACTTTAATAATCATGGTATGTCCGCCAGAAACAAGAAGAGCTAAAAATGGAAAATCAGGTTTATCATCTTCTAGCATCGGGGCTAATAAATGTCCTTCCATATGATTTACTGGCACAGCAGGCACGCCCCAAGCATAGGCTAAAGATCTAGCAACCGTTGCTCCGACCATTAAAGCTCCAATCAAACCTGGACCTGATGTATAAGCAATGGCATCAATATCTTTAGGAGTACAATTTGCACTCACTAGAGCCTGTCTAACTAAAGGCACAGCCATTCTTATATGATCTCTACTTGCAAGTTCAGGAACAACTCCACCATATTCAGCATGCATCTTTATTTGACTGTATAACTCATGACTTAACAAACCAAGTTTATCATCATAAATTGCCACACCTGTTTCATCACAAGAGCTTTCAATTCCTAAAATGCGCATAATGTCTCCAAACAAATAAGATACGATGCTGATTATACTCTAGTAAATAAAATGAACAAAGAAATGATAATGTCTACATTAAAGATAAATCTTAATATCATTAAAACAAATAATATAAATGATTCATTTTCAATAAATATCACTCATTAATGGTACAATTGATACTAAATTTGTATTTGTTTTAATGATACTTTTTCTAAGTAATAAATATTTATTGCTTCTTATAAATAAAAGAGTAAAAAATGAAAAAAATTGTTTACTTTATTTCCATTAAGTATTAAAATTCGTGCCAATTTTTGTGGATTTTCTAAACAATTGAAAATTCAACATTACCTATTTATATTTATCCACTGAGGTGAAAGGCACATGCCAGTAATTAAAGTACGTGAAAACGAACCATTTGACGTAGCGTTACGTCGTTTTAAGCGTTCTTGCGAAAAAGCAGGTATCTTAGCAGATGTACGCAGCCGTGAATTCTACGAAAAGCCAACTACTATTCGTAAGCGCGCTAAAGCATCAGCTGTAAAGCGTCATGCTAAGAAGTTAGCACGTGAGAATGCACGTCATAACCGTTTATACTAATTAACTTTAAATTTTAAGGTCTTAGAGAATGTCACTACGTGAAGATTTAAACGCAAAAATTAAACAAGCTATGCTCGCACATGAGAAGGCTCGTCTTAATGCTTTACGTTTATTGCTCTCTGAGGTTAAAAAAGTAGAAGTTGACCAGCGTATCACACTTGATGACAGCCAAATAATCGCAATTGTTACCAAAATGGTAAAACAACGTGAAGATTCAGCTGCTCAGTATGCTAGTGCCGGCCGTCCTGAACTTGCAGATGGTGAAAACTTTGAAGCAACTGTTCTACAGGAATTCTTACCTGCCGCATTATCTGATGAAGAAGTTAGTGCACTTATAGTCAAAGCAATAGCTGAAACTGGTGCTCAAGTTATGACAGATATGTCGAAGGTAATGGCATTCATCAAACCTTTAGCAACCGGTCGTACAGACATGGGTAGTCTAAGTAAAAAGGTTAGAGAAGCTTTAAATAAGTAATTTCCGGTTTTAACTCAGCATAGCAAAAAAATAAGGGCTAAAATTTAGCCCTTTTTATTTTTATCAAAAAAACTTTTTGTTATATAATTCAATAGTTATTAGTATCTATTTTGCTTATATAACTTAACACCAGCTGCTCCCTTAACAACAGAAGATAATGATTGCTTAGCTTCAGTTCTTTTGGATGCACACACATCCATAAGTTCGCTTACTTTTGTGCGTAGCAATTCTAGATTTTTTAAATCACCTTTTGATAACAAATGATCTGTCAATTCTTTCAAACTATTAGAAAACTCTGTAACTATTGACTCAACCTTTGATTTATTTGCATCAAAATCTGATTTTACCATTCCAATTGCCAAATCTAACTCGGCTAAAGTCTTATTTAGCAAATCAACAAAATGGCAATCTACTTCACTACACATATTTATTTCCTCTGAGCTTCTAATTTTTCCCTTTCAGAAAATGCTTTGTCTTTTTCTGACTGAGGTATCTTGCTCCATGCATCTTTAATAGGTGTAAGTAATTTTACTACTTCATCCAATGGTTCAGTGTCCAAACTTATAGAAGCATCATTTAACCTTACTTTTATATATTCATATAAATTGTAAAAATTTTCTGACACTTCACCCAAGCTCATATCTATTCCAGTTTGTAATCCTGTAACAATAGCTAAAGCCTTGTCAATTCTATCAGCTTTGTATTTATAATCTTTACGCTCAATAGCACCTTTTGCTTGTGCTATTCTTTCAAAAAGACCATCATACATCATAGAAATTATACGATGAGGGTCAGCCACTGAGATCTCTGCCTCAAGGTTTGTCTTTTTGTATGCCTTAAGATTTCTACCGTACATAAAATTTAATCCTCATAGAAACAAACAGCACCAAGTCAGGTGCCGTTTAAATAAAAATAATCAAGTTAAATAAACATTAAGACGAACTTGTTCCTGTATTTAATGCACTTGATAAGTATGACAAAGATTGGTTCAAATTTGCAACTAAAGTATCTAAACTTGCATACTTAGATCTCAAACTTTCTTCATACTTCGCTAAAAAAGTAGTATTGTCAGCTTCTTTTTGTTCATAGTCGCGGATATCAGAATTTAAACTATCTTCTCTAAGGGCTAATATACCGCCTGTTTTTGTATAATCTTTTAACGATTCACTCATTTGTGAACATATACCGTTGTCTCCGCTAAATGCAGCCACAACTTGTTCATAATTATTATCAATAGCATCATCAAAGGTATCAGAATCTAATGATAAATTACCATCATTATCCATCTCTATACCCATTGCAAAAATGTTATTCATAGAACTACTGTTAATAGAGAACGATGAAAGCATATTTGATAAACTACTTTTTATGGTAGAACACGTACTATCACCTGCTAAATAACCACCATCATCATTACAAGTACCATTTGTATATGTATTACGTGCTGATAAATCGTCCAAAGTAGTTCTTAAATCATTGTATGTAGAAATAAAGCTTTCAATCATACTCTTCACAGAAGCTGTATCTGTACTTACTGATACATTATTAGACTTAAAACCAGTAGATTCATTTCCATCTTCATCTTTAATTGTTTCCGTATCAGACAAACGATTTACAGTGATTTTTAAACCTTTAATTGTATCATTAAATGTATTACTACTACTTGTTAATGTAGCACCATCAACTTCAATTTTTGCATCTTGTCCTGCACGTACTAGATCCATATTGCCTGACGAAACTTTATTCCCATTATCGTCAGTAGTTACACTTGCATTGAATACCGAAAGAGAATCACTACCTGTAGAACTTATTGAAAAATTACTATAAGCATCACCCGTATTACCAGAATCCAATACAAATTTAGAGGAACCATCTGAAAGAGTCAATATGTTAGCTGTTACACCAAAATTCTCGCCGTTTTGGTTTATTTTTTTTCGTAAAGTCTCTAGAGTATCATCTTCACCAACATCGATAGAAAAACTTTTAGCGTCATCACCTTCACCAATACTAAAAGTCATAGTACCAGCACCAAGTTTGGCTGTAGAATCTTCAACATTTGTTGAATATGAAGTACTTTGAGCGAGTTGGGTTACAGTAATATTATAATTACCGTTAGAAGCATCATCTTTTGTCTCAACTGTCATTACAGGATCTGAAGTATCTTGTTTTACAACAACCGAACGCTTATTGAAAGAATTTTTCTTTGCCACTTCATCAAGTATATCTGTAAAAGAAGACAACGCACTTTTGAGCTTACCTACACCAGTAAGCTCAATTTGAGCATTTTCTTTCTTTGTCGTTACTTGTGATTCAAGTTTTGTCTTCTTCGCTGATACGCTCGCCGATATAATACTTTCAAAATCAATACCAGAAGCCGCACCCGCTGATGTTACTGATGAAGCCATATTCCACCAACCTTATTTCTTTACATATAGCCTAAACGAAGCTACATATCATCAATTTAACTAAATTTTACTATCAACCAACAAACCATTCAAATCGCTAGAACTGATCTCACCACTCATTTCATCCTTTGTTTCACGAATTCTACGTGCAAGTTTAACAAACTCTTCACTAGGAATTTGTCTAATGACTTCGTCAGTATTAGTATCAGTTACAGTCACAACGGTTCTGTTAATATCACTTTCTTTTGCAAAACTTAAGCCAAAATTCCTAGTTAAACTAGAAATTTCTTTAGATAAGTCTTCAACTTCCTTCTCTTTTTCAGCAACTTTTTTCTTAGCCGCTTCCTTATCAGCAGAAAGTTTTTTTTCTTCCTGTTCTATAATTTTCTGTTCAACAAGATCCTTGTCATTAACAGCATTCGCCTGACTCTCAACTTCATCAGCCTTTGTTGTTTTTGTATTTACAACATTGGCGACGTCTTGACCCACATCCGATTTCACTGATTGAGTATTTACTTTTGCTTGAAAATCAGCCGAGGTATTTACAACTGCATCAATCATAAAGCCCTCCTCTCTTGAGCTATAATCAATTCTTATATAGGCATTGTTTTACTATAATTATATATCACTATATTTTTTAATAACACCTATCGTTAACTGATTATCGGCCCCATAGGAGAAAACTTTAATTTTTTTTTACGTTATTTTTAAATATCATTAAATAATAATTTAAATCATGATCTATATCACTTTTTATTATTTAACAAAAACATGAATTAACCTTTGTGTATAAATAGTTTATAACATTTTTATTAAATAGTTAACTTTTTAAAGTTAACCAAAAAAAATTTACCAAATTATAGTTAACTTATAGGTAATTACTTGCCACCAAATAATCGCGATTTAACACATAAAATAAATTTAATAAAACTGATATTAGAGTTACAAATTAAATTCTAATATCAGTTTGAGAATTACTGTTGTAATAAAGATAAGGCTATTTGCGGTCTTTGATTAGCTTGACTTAATATCGATTGGCTAGCTTGCTGTAAAATACTTTGTTCAGTCATATTTGCAGTTTCTGTTGCAAAATCTGTATCACGAATACGTGAACGTGCATCACTTACGTTTTCTGAAACATTAGACTGGTTTCTTATTGTAGATTCCAATCTATTCTGAATAGCACCCAATTCTGAACGCTTTCCATCAACAACAGCAATAAAATTATCGATGTTTTTTAGCACACTTTGAGCTGAATATGTTGTTGAAACATCAAAACTAATACCACCATCAGCATTCAAAATAAAACCTGTGGTTCTATCGGTTGCTGCAGCATTTGCTGCACAAATATTTCCTGCTGCAACTCCAGAAGATAACGTTAAACTAGATATATCAAATCCTAAAGTAAACGCATGACCATCACCATCTGTATAATTTAAACCTAAATTTATTCCTATAGTTTGCTCAGCGCTAGCTCCAACTTGGAATACTGTATTTTTATCAGATTTGTTAGCATTTACAGCAACTGTATATTTATCATTAGTTGTATCCACTACAATGTTAGACTGACCATCTAATAGCTTTGTTCCACCAAATGTAGTACTTACAGAAATTCTATCAATTTCAGAACATAGTTGTGATACTTCCTGCTGTAGTGCAGTACGATCTTCACTATTATTTGTTCCATTAGCTGACTGTAATGCAAGAGTACGAATACGTTGCAGCATGGTAGTTACCTCATCCATTGCACCTTCTGCAGTTTGAGCATAAGAAATACCATCTTGAGCATTCCTATTACCTTGCTCTAAACCATTAATCTGAGAGGTCAATCGATTGGATATTTGTAAGCCTGCAGCATCATCTTTTGCACTGTTAATACGTAAGCCAGAAGCCAATCGTTCGTAAGCAGTATCTAAAGAACTAGTTGAATTTGAAAGATTACGACGCGCATTTAGCGACGAAATATTTGTATTAACATATAAAGCCATAATTTCATTCTCCTAAGCTTTTTACTAAACCTATGCACTTATTGTTAATAGAATGCCAATGTGCAATGACAATTCTTTGTTATTTTTTTAATACAAACATATATATGAAATTTTTGTGCCAAATATTAATAATATTTAACAAATATTTATAACGCCTTATATCACAATACTTCATAATAATAATCATCACATATATTTAATAAAGACACCTAATATCAGCGGCAATAATTAACAAATTTTTGCCAAGTTATTGTCATAAAAAAAGGCCAGCAACTGCTGGCCAAAAGGATAGAGCATTACGCTCAAGAGAGAAATCTATAATAATTATTGTTGTAATAGAGACAACGCCATTTGCGGTCTCTGATTTGCCTGACTTAATATTGACTGCGATGCCTGCTGAATAATTGACTGTTCAGTCATATTTGCAGTTTCTGTTGCAAAATCTGTATCACGAATACGTGAACGTGCATCACTTACGTTTTCTGAAACATTTGACTGGTTTCTTATTGTTGACTCTAGTCTATTTTGTACTGCACCTAATTCTGCTCGCTTTGAATCAACAGCACCAATAAAACTATCTATAACACCTAGAGTTGCTTGAGAAGCATCATCGGTTGATACATTAAATGAAGCACCTGAAGAATCACTAGTAGGATTAGCCATTAATCCTTGCGCTGTCGCTGCAGCTGCTAAAGCCCCATATCCTAAAGATCTTGCTATACCAGCAATACTAAATCCTTGACCATTGATACCTGTGGTAGCTTCGGTAGTACCATCAGCTTTAACGTATGAACCAGAACCTCTAGAAGCTGCAATATTTACTGATATAGTTTGGCCTGAATCTGCACCTACTTGAAAATCAATATTTTTTGCATTAGTTGAATCACCAGCAACAACGACACCACCAGTAAACGTAGCAGAACTGCCACTTCCAGATAAAATATTTGTACCACCAAATGTTGTATCTGTAGATATACGATCAATTTCCGCACATAATTGATTTACTTCTTGTTGGATAGCTGTACGATCTTCGTCTGAATTTGTACCATTAGCAGATTGGAGAGCTAGCGTACGTACACGCTGAAGCATTGTGGTAATTTCATCCATTGCACCTTCAGCTGTCTGAGCAAATGAAATACCGTCTTGTGCATTTCTATTACCTTGCTCTAGACCATTGATCTGGGAGGTTAATCGATCAGAAATCTGTAAACCTGCAGCATCATCCTTCGCACTGTTGATACGTAAACCAGATGCTAAACGTTCATAAGATGTATCTAGACTGGTTGTTGAATTAGAAAGGTTTCTTCTCGCATTCAGCGAAGAAACATTTGTATTAACATATAAAGCCATAATTGTATTCTCCTAAGCTTTTCTAACCTT
>CAZTNG010000061.1:0-14391 GCA_964615195.1 uncultured Enterobacterales bacterium | reverse complement strand
CAAAATTTAATTTTTTTAAACACTATTTTTTGAAAACACATCATTTTCAAAAAAATCCATCAAAAGAAAAAATTTTTATCCTTAATTGTTGATTTTTACATGCACTTAATCAAAGAAGCTATTATATTTGGTATAATTGCAAAGTTTTTATTAACTCACGAAAGAGAGAGGATATTCTAAACATGACCGCTACAAAATTATTGGCTACGACTTTTACGGTAATAGCTACATTAATATTTTTTAACAATGCCCAAGCAGCAAACTTTAAAACCCCTAAAAATTACAGTATTTTAATAGTTGATGGGCAAAAGGTTAGCGGAACATTCTCTCAAACAACGTCATACGAGCTTTCTCCAGGACAACACCAAGTAGTTGTATTTTTTAAAGGAGCTTTCAAAAAAGGTAAAGATCAACTTATACATTCTGCTACAGACCCAATCGTTATAAATATGCAAAATGTTAAAGAGAAAGATTTAATTACTTTTACATTTCCTCGAGTTATATCTTACGATCAAGCACAAGATTATAGTGCTGACCAAAAAATCGATTTAACAATTAATGGTAATCCCGCTCCTAAAGATCAAGCATCATATTTCATTCTTAAATCAGAAAAGGGATTTCAATTAGATCGTGATTTTCTAGCTGATTTACAATCTCTAAATCTTCTCTACGTATCAGAAGAAAATAATAAAAAAATTGAAGCTAAAGATGAAAGCTTAAATAAATGTCGTGATAGCGGTTTTACAGATTGTCCTAATTCTGTAAAAGCTCCTATATCAGCAGCTATTACAACAAAGAATACACCGGTAGAAAGCAAAACAATTACTGCTCCTATCGATCCAAACACAAAAGTTAACCTGCAAATGCTAGAAGGCATGAAGGCTATTTATAATGGTGCCGATAAAGACACTCAAAATGCTTTTAAAGCGTGGTTAAACACAAAATAAAACTTACTACAATTACTAGTAAAAAATAATTATGTAATAAAAACTTTATTGAAGGAATAAACATGAATTTTACTCTTTACCAACAATTTAGAAGCTTATTTAAGCTACTACCTATAGCATTGTTACTATTATGCCCTACTCTTGCACTTGCAACTGATGGCCAAGCTTCGGAAGCTATTTTCACATCATTGACATTTTTTGGCATTCGTTGGGAAATAATTATTTTTGTTCTAACTCTTATTGGTATTGCTATTTTTTATAAAAATACAACAGATGTTGCAATTATTGGTACCGCAGCTCTAGTTTTATTTAAACTTTGGTTTGACCCTACCTTTACCCTACAAACATTAAGCTCTGAAGAATATATTGATCAATATTTAGGATTAATCAATTTAGCTGGTATGCTTTTCGGTTTTGGTATTTTAGCTGACTGTTTTGAAAAGTCTAACCTTCCGTATAGAATTCCAAAGTTCTTACCAAACAATTTCCTTGGTGGTGTAATACTTCTATTTTTGATATTTATCATTAGTACCTTCCTCGATAACATCGCCGCAGCAATGATTGGTTTTGCGGTAGCTTATACAATTTTTGATAAAAAAGTACATATAGGTTACGTTGTAGCAATTGTCGCAGCATCTAATGCTGGTGGTGCAGGATCTGTGGTTGGTGATACTACAACTACTATTATGTGGATTGCAGGTAAGAATCCTTTAGAAATTGCTCATGCGTTTATACCTTCAGTAATAGCTTTATTAATATTTAGCTTTATTAGTTCTAAACAACAACAGAAATGGTCACCAATGACTACAGCAGGTCATGCGGCAGATAAAATAGATTGGGTTAAACTAGGTCTAGTTTTATTTATTCTAGTGTTATGTATTTGGGCTAATGCTGTATTCCATTTCCCTGCTTTAGGTATTTGGATTGCAATTTATATTGGCAAATTCTTTACCAAAATTGATTGGAAAATTGATGCTAACAGTATTAGTAGCACAATATTCTTACTTGTATTAGTTTTCTCTGCAAACCTAATACCTATTGGTAATCTCCCTGAACCATCAACTATTTCAACATTCTCTTTGGGATTAATATCATCAGTGTTTAATAATATTCCATTAACACAGCTTTGCATTGAACAAGGTGGATATCATTGGGCATTATTATCATTTGCTGTTGGTTTTGGTGGATCCATGATTTGGTTCGGATCTTCTGCTGGTGTTGCTGTATGCGACATGGAACCAAGAGCTAGATCAATGGTAAATTGGGTACGTTACGGTTGGCATGTAATTCTTGCGTATATCATTGCATTTTGGGTATATGTAGGTTTGATGCAAGTTTTTTAACCTAATAGAATTAAATACTTAACTTAAAATAAAGCTCAAAGTTATAAACTTTAAGCTTTTTAGTTTGTTAATTTAATAGATAAATTAAATAAAGTTCATTCATAAAATAATGAAATGAACAACAGAAAACTTAGTTTTTACTAATCAACTGTAACAAAAGGTTTAGTCCATAAATGAACGTATCTTCCTAAACGTGCAAAATCAGGATGTCTACTGTACTCTAGTTCATAATGAAGCAAATCATCAAACTTATTGATTTGATCCTGCTTGTCACGCATATAATCGTGCACAACACGAACGCCACTAAGATTTTCTAACTGCAATCCACTCTCAGAAAGCCATGAAATAACATCATCTATGTATAAAGGTGTTTGAGGAGTCAATGTTTGGCGTCTTCTTTTCACTAAACCAACCTTTATATAATCAAAATTTCCAACAACTAAACTCTGAAAAAGCAAAGCTGTCTTATTGTATATCAGCAAAGACAAAATACCATTTACGGCAAGCATAGACTTTAAAATAGCAATTACAGGTTTAGGATCTATTAACCACTCTAAAACCGCGTGGCACATGACTAAATCATATTTTTTATTTGGTAATATTGTTGGTAACTCTTGAACAGTTCCTTGCATAAAACATAGTTCACCACTTACAGGATCATCAAGTAATTCCTTACGACCAAGTTCTATCATATCATTGGATATATCAACAACAGTCACTTTGTGTCCCAAATGGGCTAACTTTTTTGCCATAAAACCAAAGCCACCACCAGCATCTAGAATGTTTAATGGTCGATCTGTGGGTAAAGACTTTAAAATTTCCTCTAAATCTCTCCATACTACAGAAGCTCTAATTTTTCCTTTTGTAGTACCATATATTTTTTTCTTAAATAATTCTGCTCGATTATCAAAACTTTTATCAGCAGGAGGCTTAGGAGCTTTTTGCATATCATTTCCTTACACAAATTTTGAAAGTGATTATACCACAGTAGAAAAATACCATAATTTATAACAATAAATGAATTGCTATTATATTTTTTTATAATGCCTTTCCACAGCGTTCTCTTTAGAAATTAAATGCTATACTAAATATAGGTAAAACAAACACTTAGGAGCTTTCAAATGGATTTATTAAAAATTGATAGTAAAATTCCAGAGCTATGCTTAAAAGATCAAGATGGTAATTCACATAACCTTAAAGATCTTTGCTCAAATCTTACGCTTTTATATTTTTACCCTAAAGCATTAACGTCTGGTTGTACCACTGAAGCATGCGGTATAAGAGATGGAATGGCGTTGCTAAAAGAACACAAAGTAACTGTATTCGGTATAAGTCCGGATAGTCCAAAAAAGCTTAGTGAATTTATTGCAAAAGAAAATTTAAACTTTACCCTACTTTCTGATGAAGAATTATTAGTTTCCAAAGCATTTGGTGCTTATGGCCCTAAATCAATGTATGGACGCACTTACAATGGTGTTTACCGCGTTAGTTTTTTAGTGCAAAACAACAAAATAATTGCACAATTTCCTAAAGTCACACCAAGTGAACATCTACAAATGATTATTGACTATATCGAAAAAAATAATTTATAAAAATTTTAATTCCTAAAAAAGCTATACACTTCATTAATTTGAAGTGTATATGCAAGACAAAGCTCCTTGAAAATTAAAAATCTAACATCAAAGTACGTATAAGCATTATTTATTCAACTTATACATATAGGAATACCCAATTTTTTATAAGTTAGGTATTTTTTAACTATTTTTGATTCTTATTTTTCATAAGCTTTACATGAAAAAATATTTTTTTCATAGTTAAAACATAAACTTGTAGTATTCTTATTTTTTATAATAAAAAGAATGGTCCTAAATTACGAGGCCTTGGTACTTCAAAAGATTCCGGATATGTTACATCGACTAAATACAAACCATCAGGAGGTGCAGTAGGACTAGCAAGTTCTCTATTATGAGCTGCAAACACATCTTCTAACCAAGACTTATTATTCTTTCCACAACCAATTGACATTAATGAACCTGCAATATTGCGAACCATATGCAGTAAGAAAGCATTAGCCTTAATATCTATAAAGACGTAGCTACCACTTCTAGTTACAGTTATAAAATGTACATTACGCATTGGTGTACGACTTTGACAATTTATACCTCTAAAGCTAGTAAAGTCATTTTCACCTAACAATATTTGCGCAGCATCATGCATAAGATCAGCATCTAACTCACCACTATGATAATGCGTAACTAGCCCGTCAGCTAAACCAGGTCTAGGCCTTTCATTAAAAATTACATAACGATAACGTCTAGCTGTAGCACTAAAACGAGCATGAAAATTATCAGGCATTTCTTTTGCCCAACGTATTGTAATATCCCTAGGTAAATGTGCATTACAGCCTAATATCCAAGCTTGCTCAGGACGAAAATTTGTTGAATCAAAACTAATTACTTGTCCTGTTGCATGAACTCCTGCATCTGTTCTTCCAGCGCAAGAAGTAGCAACCTGTTCATTAGCCACAATACTAACAGCCCTTTCGAGCTCTCCTTGAACGCTTATTACATGCTTTTGTCTCTGAAAGCCACTATAATTTTTACCGTTGTATTCAACACCTAAAGCTATATGCATTATTTTATACCGTAAAGAATTTACCATGTCCCCATGCAACAGCAAAATACACGCATAGAATAGAGGACGTAGCAAGAACAAAGTTTCGTAACCATGGATGTCTATCAGTCAAATATACGATAGCTAACAAGCATGGTACCATACCAAAAAGATAACGAGGAAAAGCATTAACACTAGTAGATACTGGAATAATAGTTCCAATTAATAAATAAGTAGCTTCAGCTGGTCGCTTTTTAACGAATAAGTAAATAATCAGCAACAAACTAACGATAAAAACAGTTGAAAAGTATGTTTTATATCCACCCTCTTCAAAACCTTCCATCATATAGCCGAATGGATTTCCTAATTCTCGCCCCCAAGCTAATTGTATATTTTTAAAAGCTAAAGCATCTCCAGTAACATGCCATAAAAAATCCTGAAAAACAAACATTGGTAAAGGTATTAACATGATAGCTAATATAAGTCTTTGAGTGCGTAAACTCTTTAAATTAAACAACTCCCTTAATCCATATTGTTGCCAAGCCATAATAAGTAACGGAAATACAAACATTACACCAATGTTTTTAGTAGCAGTCATTCCCATCGCAAAAATTGCAGCAAGAATCATTCTACCTTGATAAGCATTTATAAACGCTGCTAAAGAAAGTGCTAAAAATAAGCTTTCTGTGTACGGCGCAACATAGTAAGTGCTATATGGTAAAAAACACAGAAAGAATAAACCAAAACTTTTATTAGCTTCAGTAAATTTAAAAAACTTTAAAAACCGCAACCATAATAGTAATGCAATAAAAAATGAAACATTAGTAATAATATAAAAAGCTAACAATATATCCACGCCAGGTATTGCCGTCAATGCTCGACCTAACATTGGGTAAAAAGGCAAAAAAGCCCAATTAGCAGCATGTCCTGTTGTTAAATAATCTGGATATAATTGATAACCATCTAATGCAATACTTACAAACCATGAGCAATCAAACTGGCACATGATTTCCATAGAATCACGTGGTATGTTGGTAAACAGAGGTAAATTAATATAAGGAAATAAAGTTGGATAATGAACAACTCCTAAATATACCATTAAATAAATAATAATACGTGAGAGCAAAAAAGCTCCAGAAGCTTGCAAAAAATCATTTCTATTTAAAGATTCATTTAAGCATAGTTTTTTACCAACTACATGCATTCTTAATATCATCCTAAAAATTAGATCTCAACTAGATCTATATCATAGATAAATAATTACTTTATTTATCTTGAGCGTTACGAAAAACCCAATACTTTGAACATACATAGCTAATTATGGTGACAAGTATCATTGCCATAACTATTGGTAAATAATCTTGCCAACCAAACATAATCTTTAATAAAGCAATAATGGCAATACGTAATACTAAATTAAAAACGGACATTAAACCTAAGCGATAAAGGACTGTAAATGATCTTTTTTTATGAAAAGTAACACTACTATGGCCATAGTAAGACACCAAAAACGCAACACAAAACGCAACAACTGAAACGAATTCTTCAAAACGAGTAGTAAGCAAGGAGGATATCCAAGACACGTTTATATAATCTAAAGCTAATACATAATTGTTTCTACCTATAAATGAAACAAAAATAATAGTAACAAATAGATCCACTGCTGTTGCTAAGCCACCAACAATTAAAAATCTGAATATTCGTCTAAGTTCAGAACTAGTTAAAAGATCAAATATTTTCATATTAACTCGTTATTGTTTGTCTATCATATTTAAATCTGATGCTTGATTTTCAAGTGAATCGCATTTTTTATCACACTCATTTTCACTATCACGACCATAGATTCGATCAATTACATAAACAGGTCTATGCTTTACTTCCATAAATATGCGGGCTACATATTCACCTAGCACACCAATTGATATCAGCTGAATTGAGCCTAAGAATAAAATTACACACATCATAGATGCATAACCAGGTAAATCTATTCCAAAAATTACAGTTTTAACAAAAATAAACGCCATATAAATAAAGCTTATTATTGCTAAAACTCCACCTAAATAGCTCCAAACGCGCAAAGGTAAACTTGAAAAACTTATAATACCGTCTAAAGCAAAATTCCATAATTTCCAGTAATTAAACTTACTAGTACCCTCGCTACGCTCAGGTCTTTCATATGGGATGCCATATGAAGAAAAACCCGCCCATGCAAAAATGCCTTTCATAAATCTATTACATTCAGTTAAGCTTTTGATTGTATCAACAACACGACGATCTATTAATCTAAAGTCACCAACATTCTCAGGTAGTTTGACTTTGCTACTTAGCATATTAAATACTCGATAAAAGCCACCTGCGGTTAAACGCTTCATCGGAGTATCATGAGAACGATCCACTCTAATGCCATACACTGTGTCATAACCTTTCTCTTGCCACAAAGCAATAAATTGCAAAATTAATTCTGGAGGGTCTTGTAAATCAACATCAATTGGGATTACAGCATCACCTTTTGCATGATTTAACCCAGCCGTCATTGCGGCTTCTTTACCAAAATTACGTGAAAGACTTGCTAAAACAACTCTTTTATCATTTGCAATTAAGTCCTTTATAACTTCAACACTTTTGTCTCTACTACCATCATTAACAAATAGTATTTCAATATGGTTTTCGATAGGTTTTAACACATTACAAATTGTATTGTAAAATGTATTTATTGTTTCTTCTTCATTGTAAACAGGAACTAACAGAGTTACTAAATAGTCATCTTTTTTCATATTACTTAAATCCTATTGCAAAAATTCTAATAGGTGCAGAAGATGTAAAACCAAGGTGCTGCAGTGCCGTTGCCTTAGAATCAAGGATCGAAGTATCTATAGATAAAAGAACTTCAAATGATCCTTTGCGTAATAAATCAACCTTTCTTATTGATCCATTATTTGAAAGAGTAAGAGTATTCGGTACATCAGTCACAAGTTTTATGTACAGTGACATTGTTTTAGGAATATCATGCAGCTTAAAATAAAAACCGCCTTTTCCTAAAAAATTTATACCTTTTCCTGTGTAATCAGGATAATCAAACCCTTCACGACTTAAAAAGTATGGTCTTTCCCATGTAGTATCAAAAATTTGCCCTTTGATTATATATAAATCTTGGTATCGAGAGTAAAATCTAGTCTTTTTATCAACATAATAACTATCAAAGGCTTCAGATACTTCCCGTTTTGGATACAACGAAAAAACATACAAATAATAGCAACCTAAGCCTAACACAAAAGTCACTATTATTGATGTTTGGATAAAACGACGCGAAATACACATATAATATTTTCAACCTAATCAGTTAGAAATTCATGGCGAGATGCTTGATTGAATTTAAAATAACCACCTAAAGCAGTAGTGGTAGTCTCTGAAGTTGCATCAGTTACACCTCTAGACTTCACACAATAATGAGTAGCTGTAATTGTAACAGCAACATCCTGTGTTTCTAACAGTGACTGCAAAGCAACTAAAATTTGCTGAGTTAATCTTTCTTGAACCTGAGGTCTTTTAGCAAAAAATTGCACAATACGGTTTATCTTAGACAAACCAATGATTTTTTCATGAGGAAGATAAGCGACTTTCGCATAGCCATCAATAGTAACAAAATGATGTTCACAAGTACTAGTAAGGGTTATATTCTTCACCTTTACCATTTCGTCAACTTTCATTTTATTTTCAATTACAGTAATCTTAGGAAAATTAGCATAATCTAGACCTGAAAAAATTTCATCTACATACATTTTAGCAATGCGGAAAGGAGTTTTTATCAAGCTATCATCGCTAAGATCCAAACCTAACGTTTCCATTACTGCACGCATATGTTCTTCAATCTTTTCCTTTTGCTGCTCATGTGTAAGAGTCACAGCAAATCTAGGAGTTTCTAGCCCTTTATCTTCTAAGGCTTTGCGAACAATTTCAGCTTCTAAACTAATCATACTTACAAAACAACTTCAATGACCTACAAATTAGAGCTATTTTACACCAAAAAATGTGAACTGAAGTGCAATTTTTCTATTTTTTTATGTTTATTTTATAAACTATTGTGTCTCTTATAAGAGCTAGCACTAATTTGCTAAACTTATTGAGATTTCTCTATAAAATGAAGTAGCTTTCTATTACATAAAGCTACTCAATAAAAGCAATATCTCACAAGATATTTTGATATATTAAATTTTGAAACTAATTTTAGAAATATTAAACTGTTATTTAAATAACATTGTTACTATGCAAACACTATTTACTACTTTTCCATCAAAAGATTTCTACTAAATATTATTTACCTATAAAGCCATCTGTTTGCTTTTTCCATAAAGATGCATAAATACCGTGCAAGGCTAACAACTCATCGTGTGTACCCTGCTCTGCTATTTGCCCATCTTTTAACACTATAAGTCTATCCATTGCTGCAATCGTTGATAACCTATGTGCAATTGCAATAACAGTTTTATTTGCCATAATTTTATCAAGATTATCCTTAACTACAGACTCAACTTCCGAATCAAGTGCTGATGTAGCTTCATCTAAAATTAAAATTTGCGCATTTTTTAAGATTACGCGAGCCAAAGCAATTCTTTGTCGCTGCCCACCTGATAATCTCACACCACGTTCACCAACTTGGGTGTCAAAACCTATATTGCCTCTTGCGTCACTCAATACCTCTATAAAATCAAGAGCTTTAGCTTGCATTGCAGCGTCACGTAGTACGTCGTTTTGTAAACTTTCATCTAACTCCTTTTGATTACCATATAAAATGTTTTCACGTACAGAACGATGTAATAAAGACGTATCTTGAGTAACCATAGCAATACAACTACGTAGTTTTTCCTGCTCATATGCACGAATATCAATACCATCAAGTAAAATAGCACCTGATTGAACATCATAAAAGCGCAATAACAAATTAACTAAAGTCGATTTACCACCACCTGAATGACCAACAATGCCTATACGTTCACCAGGCTTAATATGCAAATTTAAATTAGAAAATACAGGGGTTGTTGGATTATAAGCAAAACTTACAGATTTAAATTCTATATCACCTTCAACCTTAGCTACCATTTTAGGATTTACAGGATCTACAACAGATATTGGCTGAGAGATTGTTTCTATACCATTTTGCACATTACCTATGTTGTCAAACAACATACCAACTTCCCACATCACCCATTGTGAAAGATTGTTAATGCGTATAGCTAAACCTAAAGCTACAGCTATTGCACCTACTTGTACAAGAGAATGACTCCACAATAAAACTGAAGCAAATACCAACAAACCTATTAAAATATAATTTATTAACTGTACATATATATCGAACTTCGTAACAATTCGCATCAACTTATATTCAGAATGCAAACATTCCCCCATGCTAGTTCTTGCATATTGCTCTTCATGATTGTCACGAGAAAATAACTTTACTGTTTGAATATTAGCGTAACTATCTACAATTCTGCCAACCATTGAGGAACGCTTTTCAGCATTATCACTACTTTGAAATCTAAGCATTGGAATAAAATGACGCATTATTAAAATGTAAGCTACAAGCCAAACAAGCATTATTAACATCAGATAGATATTAACCTCTGCTAACATACCTAACATCGTCGCAAAGTACACCAACATATGTACAATTACATTTACAAATTTAATAACACAATCACGTACACCAACGGATGTTTGCATTACTTTCTGTGATAATCTGCCAGCATAGTCATTAGCAAAAAAAGCCACGCTTTGCTTTAATAAATATCGATGCATTCTGTACCTAATTTGCATCGGATAATTTGAACGAATGGTTTGATTCAAAAACAAATGATGTACCAAAATAAAAATTGGCAAAACAACTAATATAAGCACACCAAAGCTTATAAAAGTACTTGAATGTAATTCCCAAAAGTTATCTGGAGTGCTTGAAGATAAAATATCTACAAAAAGGCCCATGTAGAAGAAAAACAAAGCCTCACCAGCCGCCACTGCTGCTGACAATATTGAAATTATAAAAAGGTAACGCCATAAACCTTGCGTATAAAAGCCGATAAATTTTAAAAAAGTCTTTGGTGGTTGTTTTACCGCTTGCTCTTGGGGAAAGGGCTTTACTAGACTCTCAAAAAAATTCCACATGCTTCACTTACTCTTGTAAATCACTTTTTATAAATAATACTAAATTAGTTTAATAAAACTTATAAACAAATTTCTTGGTTAATTATAAACTCAATACTAAGTTAAAACACATTTTTAATAAATGGTTTACTATAAAATAAACTAAAGCATTAGAAATGTCACCCTTCAATTGAGACAAATTTACATTAAAAAGCTTTTTAATTTGCAAAAAAATCAACTTTTACCATTTAATATTCTCATAGCTATTCTTAAAACATTAAATGTTACTAATATAATCCGAAATTAATAATTCATCCATTCAGCTAATAACAGAATGGATGAATATCTTAATTCATGAGTTTTCTCATTAATTTTGCTATATTAAGTGATTGATAATATCACTTTATATTAGACAGGAATGTTTTTACGATTAAATAACGCATTTTCTAAGAGAGTGCACATGGAATTAGGAAGCTCTTCCGCATCATTTATGATTTCATAATTTTTGAAAATGTTGCAAAGAGTAGCTACACCACCAATCCTTATAGCGTAAATTTCAACACCAGATTCCATTGCTTTTTCCATGATACTTTTAGCAGAAGTTGGATTATCAGGTTCGCCATCAGTTACAACTATAATAATATTCCTTTGCAATTTATCACATTTAGGAAATTTCTCGATTGCATGCATTAATGACTGAGACAATGGTGTACAACCTTTTGGTTTTTGATCAAAATACGCAGCTTTTTGCCTAATATTATCACCATGCTGACTAACAATTTCAAACTCATTTTGGTTTCCAGGAAAATACGTAACATCACTACGAATATTTTTTACACCTTCTAAAGCCATAGCTAAAGACAATGCCACACGATTAGATATTTCATAACGACCACACGAACTATTTTTGCATAGATTACTCATCGACCCACTTATATCTACTAATAAATGAATATTAGTATTTAATTCACGATGGACAACCTTTTTTCTAAAAACATCAAAAGAACAAGTATATTTACGCATGGCATATTTATACATGTTTATAATAGACCCTCGTTGACGATGTCCATTAAACCATTCAGTATACCCCTTAACTAGACTTGCAAGCTTATTCTTCAATTGAAGATGCTCTAATACAGTATCAATTAATTTACTGTTTTCAGCAGGTTTTGCATACCCTGGAGTAGTCGTTCCAAAATCATCTGTGGCCTTAACTGCATAAGATTTATTACTTAGCTTGTCTACCAATTTAGGTATTTCAGTATTGAATTCTTCATCTAAATTTGGAAGTAATGTTTCTATTTTTGATACATTTGCTAGATCTAATAATATTTTTTTAGAACATAAATCTGAAAAATCAATATCTTGCATAATTTTTCGTTGCATACATAATGAATCATCCTCTGACAATAACATCTCTGGCATTTTTGTATTTATGCCATCATTATTTTTAGTTGTTAAATTGTCTGAATCCTGCGATGAATTTCTTATATTTTGCTCATCATTAATTTTTTTATTAAAAATTTTCACATAGTTATTTGCAAAATCTAATACTTTTTTGGCTTTTTCTAACACCTGTTTAGAATTAATACAGCTTGTAGTTCCTTGTAAAAGCTCATTTAATGCTAAAACAAATGATTCAGGTACTAATGTCTTTAATATACGCTTTAATTGCTTTAAAACATCAGCAGCACTTAAATTATTATTTTCAGTAAAACGTACGTAAAAACTGCAATACATCAGTAACAAAGTTGCTAAATTTTTATTCTTTTTGTTATTTAAATTAAATTTCTTTAAATCTGGTACTAAACATTCCACTAGGAAATTAAAGGTTTTACTGAGTCCTGGCCACGCTTTTACTTGCAAAACTTCAATTCTACAATCTTCTAAGGCATTAAAGATACCAAATAGTATTTCTGTACTATTAAGACCTTGAAGAACCCCAAAATCACTATAACGTATGTGACCACATTCATGCGCTACATAACCGTAAGCCATTTCCATTGAATCAGGATCATTTAAGTTAAGACGCGGAATTGTAATTTGTTGACCATTTGTATAAGCAGAATGGCCATACATATATAAAGACACACCAAAATTCTTAGCATAATTACCGATAACCAGCGGCAAAACACCTTTTGTTAATTGCATAACATTACTTCTCTATAATTTAAATTTAATTAATAAGGATAGACAACTATATACAAATGACTTTTTATCAATCTATCCAACAGCTTTTAAAACAAGCGAATTATATTATCTTTAAAGCATACATGCAATATTTTTATTCTTGTATACTATTATTTTTATATTTATATTTAAAATAAATTTACTTGAAATAATTTCACAGAAAAAAGATTCACGTGAATTGCAATATCAATGGAAACAACAAATACATATTTATTTAATGGAAACTAAGTAAATATTTACCTATAATTTTAGTATTTGCAATTTTTGGAATTTATTATGACTAATTATGCTGTTATCTCTGACATTCACGGTAATGCTGAAAATTTATCAGCAGCTCTTACAGTTGCGCAAAATAATCATGCTGATTATATTTTAATATTAGGTGATCTATTAAATCATGGACCAAGAAATGGTGTTCCTCAAGGATATGATCCTTTAAAAATTGCAGAAATTCTTAATAAAATCAAAGAACAAACAATCATAGTTCGCGGTAATTGTGATAGTGAAGTTGATACAATGCTTATTGACACTAATATATCTAATACATCTAATACACTTGTTATAAATGGTCATAAATGCTTTATGACTCATGGACACATATATAAAGAACAAGATTGTATAAAGCTAGGATTAGCAGCAAATGATATATTTCTTAGCGGTCATACGCATCAATCAGTGTTAAAGAAAAACGACCAAGGCGTAATTATATTTAATCCTGGTTCAATAACCTTTCCTAAGGGAACAAATGAAAAAACTCTAGGAATAATTACAGATAATAAAATATTACTTCTCAACATTAATGGTGAAATAATAAATAGTTTGTCTTTAGATGCTGTGTAGAAGTTTATTTTTAATGCCTGATAATAACCATTAGGATTAGCAATTTTTGCGAATAATTCGCCGTTTTATTAACAATGCAGATAATATATAAAACTTTATGAATAAAGGCATTAAATAAGATATTCTATTTATCAACACTAAAAAAATCATTTGTGGATAATATTGTGTATTAAATGAGCATTACTTGGGATTTACATGTGTGTAAAAAAATAAAACCCCAATCATTTGGGGCCTGTTCTGTGTTAAAACAGAAATTGAATATTTAACTTTGGTTGCGGGGGCCGGATTTGAACCAACGACCTTCGGGTTATGAGCCCGACGAG
>CAZTNG010000060.1:0-14418 GCA_964615195.1 uncultured Enterobacterales bacterium | reverse complement strand
ATTGCATCTTTACGCCTAAACAGCTTTAACACTAATTCTTTATTGTTTGAAATATTTATAACCCTAAATAAATCAGCTTCTCCAGAATAACTTGAGATTTTTTCTTTAATAGAATAAATATTGTTTACCACTTGACCTATTTCAAGCTTAGGATAATCAGAATTTGTATTTATTACTGTAATTGATTTATTTACAAATGCATTAATTACTGTTTCTTTAGCCATTTTTATTTTCCGTGTAAGGTATGATAGTTTACATTCTTTTAATAGACTTTAAGCCTTATAGTTATCTGTTATAAAATATAATTATTCCACTTTTAAATATAAAAGTACCTCTTTAATGATAAAAGAAGCACTCCTAATATAGTTATTTATAATAACAATTGCTTTATTTCTAATTAGATGAGCAATGATAATTCTGATACATTTGTATAGATTCTAATTCAAGATCAAATAACTTTTGTCCATCTAAGGATTGACGTATTTTTTCTATAGCTTGATTATTATCTTCATCTTCCGGCATACAATTTTTTAACACCATACGCCATGTATAAGCATCTTCTAATGAATATATTGAAGTTCCCTCCATCATAAGTAATGATGCAAGGTTGCTTTGTGCTTCATTTACTCCATTTTTAGCTAATTCTGTATAAATAAATTTTGCTGTTTTCAAATCAACCTTTTGATCATAATATCCATTAGCTAAAATTTTAGCTAATGCCAACTTTGCATCAACATTATTATTCTTCGATGCAAGACGTAATAATTTCATACCTTCTGTAACATTGGCTTTGACTCCATTAGTGCCATTTAATGTAAATATAGCTAAAGGATGTATTGCTAACGGATTGCCTCTATCGGCAGCTAATCTTAAATACTTTATAGCTTCAACTTCATTGCGAAGATTAAATTCCTCAGCAGAATTAAAATATACTTGAAAAAGTATGTTTGGAGCATCTGTATATGCATCTGAGTATGAACTAACATATTCATTTAACTCTGAATCTGCATATTCTTTCATTATTACAATTAATTTCTCGAATAACTCTTTATTATTTGTAGATGAATAAATAATACCCATCAAATAATTTTTTAAAGGATTGTCATCAGGTAAAGAATCTACATAAGTATTAGCCTTAACAAACTCATTTTGGGAGCATAAATACTTAACATATGGTAATAATGCTTGGGGATATTGAGCGATAGCTGCTTGCTCTAAATAATAAGCGCCCTTTTGTACATTTTTTATAATAGAACCATTCTCTAGATACATCATGGACAATGAATATATATATTGCCAATCGAGTTCGGCACCTGCATTCATTTTTTCTGTAGCATTCATACTTTGATATTTTGTTATTATGTCGTTGGCTTTAATTTCACCATAACGCATACCTTTATTAACATCAACTGCAATAATTTTAGGGTTAAATAAATATGCCTTAAACAGTATATCTGCGGCATCATCATTACCTAAATCACTAGATTCCTCCAAATAAGCTAATGCCTGTTTTATTTCCGCATCAGTTAAATCTAAAGTATCAGCTAAAAATAACTTACTCCAACCTACCATAAATAAAGCATCAGCATTTTTAGGTTCCTGTTTTAATACAAGCTCAGCGTAATGCAATACTTTTGTATAATCTTGTTTAGCATAGCCTCCCTTACCTAAGTATATCTTAGCTAAAAGTAAACTAGCAGTCAGCATTCCTAATCGGCTACTTTTTTCTAAAGCAGCAATTGAATCCGATGTCTTAATATTTGAACATTTCATTCCTAATGTTTTTTGACCCAAAGCTAGATTATTCATTGCTGAATCATCTAGCTCAACTGCTTTTTTAAAGGATATACATGCATTTTCTATATCATTATTATATTCATAGCAAAAACCATTGATTACAGAATTAAAGGCACTTAGATTTTTTTGCGAAATATTTTTCACAATTTCGCAATTTTCTGGTATGTTGATGTTTGCTTCCATTTTTTGGTAAGCAATATATGAGGTAGCATCTGGATAATGCTTAAGATAAAGTTCTTTAATTATATTATCTGCACTAGCTTTATCTTCCTCAACATACCAACCACTTTTCAAAGCAATAGCATGAACAAATTGTGCATCTAAATCATCCTTAGGAGCAGATGTCAATATGTCTATACATTCTGGTAGTGGTTGAGAAATTAATTTATCCTTTATACAAGACTGAAAATCGTCTACAGGTGAAGCACACACAGCGGGAGAAAGCAATAAGCCTGTTACAATAGCTAAAATCTTCATCAAAAACCTTCAATTGTCGTCATGATTATTAATAATATTCTAGACTAGAATTATATATCACTACATGTTTGAATTACAGACATTTATATAAAACTGAAAGCTATCTAAGTTAATAGCAACAATTATTAGCACGTGATAAAATAAACAACGGTTATAACTAATATAAGGCCAATAATATGAATAGTAAGCTCACCCTACACCCTAGTCGTGAAAAGTCTCTTAAAAGACGTCATCCTTGGGTATTTTCAAAAGCAGTAAATACAGTTGAAAATACACCAGCAAACGGCGGTGATATTGAAATTTTTGATAGCGAAGGTCATTTTCTTGCAATTGGAGCTTATTCACCAAATTCTCAAATTAGAGCTCGCGTATGGAGCTTTAATCGTTCTGAAATAATTGATAAACAATTTTTTGTTAAAAAAATACAACAAGCCTTTGATAGTCGCCGCTTAATGCTTGAAAAAACAGGTATGTCAGCTTGTAGATTAGTAGCTGCTGAAGCTGATTTTTTACCAGGACTTATTATTGATAGATACAACAATTATCTCGTACTTGAAGTATTAAGTGCTGGAGCAGAATATCATCTTAAAGATATTATAGCTGCGCTCAAAGAAGTTTTTCCAGAAGATAATATCTATGAAAGATCTGATGTTGAAGTCCGTAAAAAAGAAGGTCTCGAACTACGTAAAGGGGTTATTTATGGTAAAGAACCACCTGAAGAGCTAGAAATTTCTGAAAATGGTGGCATGAAAATTCTAGTTGATATTGTAAACGGACATAAAACTGGTTATTACTTAGATCAAAGAGATAATAGAGCTGCTCTAGAAAAGTATTGCAACGGCAAATCTGTGCTAAATTGTTTCTCATACACGGGAGGCTTTAGTTTATATGCGCTTCGCGGTAAAGCTAAGTCTGTTAGTAATGTAGATGTATCTGAAAGAGCACTTGCCACTGCAAAACATAATATTGTTCTTAATCATTTAGATCCAGGTCGTGTTAAATTCCTAAAAGAGGACGTTTTTGCTTTCTTACGTAAAGAAAAGCAATTAGGTCATACTTATGATGTTATTGTTCTTGACCCACCAAAGTTTGCTGAAAGCCAAAGTCAGCTAATCAAAGCTTGTAGAGGATACAAGGACATTAATATGATAGCTGCCTCCATTTTAAATCCAGGCGGATATTTAATGACTTATTCATGCTCTGGACATATGACCCCAGATCTATTTCAAAAAGTTGTAGCTGACGCCGTTCTTGACGCAGGGAAAGAAGCTCAAATTGTAGAATTCTTACATCAGTCTAGTGATCATCCTGTTTCAACTCCGTATCCAGAAGGCTTATATCTAAAAGGATTAGTACTTAGAGTTTTATAAATCAGAGTAAAACAATAGCTAACAAAATGCCATTATCGATATAATTGTTGATAATGGTATTTGTGAATTATCAAAGAATAATAGTTTAAGATTTATAATCTATATAACTCAACACTCTACCAAATTAACAATAAATTAATAATTAATCTTTTGTTGTAAAGTTTAAATTTTTATTTACAAAATTTTAAATTTCTTTAAAATTGCATGCATAACTTATAATAAATACTGCATCATACCTCTTTGGTTTATTTGCTACGAAATAAATATAAACTCAATATACATGAAAAAAGCGCTTATATTTCCATGTAATCAATTGAAAATCGTACATTAATCAACCATCAATAATGGAAGTGCAAACAAAATCAACTTTCATTTATATATAAAATGCTAATATTAAAGCATAATGCAGTAGCATTGCTTCATAAACTAATGAAACTAAAGTATTTGCGCAATGTAAGGATAAACTATGCTGAATTATATAACCTACCAGCAAACGGCTTTCGCACAAAACTGTAGAATAGTTTTTAATGCTGAAAGTAAAAATGCAATCATCTGTGATCCAGGTGATAATGCACCATTTTTATATGGTGAAATACAAAAGTTAAACTTAAATGCAACAGCAATTCTCCTAACCCATGGTCATTTAGATCATTGCGGAGCTGCAGCTGATCTTTCACGTTTACTTAATGTAGATGTGATTGGCCCGCAAGCAGAAGATTCAATTTGGTTAGACCATCTAATAGAACAGAGTAAAATGTTTGGCCTACCTATGACTGACAACTTAAAAGTTGACCGTTTCTTAAATGACGGTGAGGAACTAGATTTAAGTTTAGGTGAAATATTTAAGGTTTCTCATTGTCCAGGTCATACACCAGGACATGTATGCTATTATGCGACAAAATCAAACTTTGTATTATCAGGTGATGTGCTTTTTGCAGGATCTGTAGGTCGTAGCGATTTTCCCCACGGAGATCCACAAACCTTAATAAATTCTATTAATAATAAATTATTAATATTACCTGGAAATACTATAGTTCTTCCTGGTCATGGTCCAGATACGACTATTGATAGAGAAAAATCTTCCAATACATTTCTAATACCTGATATTTATTAACTACAAATCAATAAATGTTTATTTTTTTATAAATTTGTTCTTCTAATAACTACATTACAGCTATAAAAATATTTTTTAAATTTGCCAAGCCAAAAAGGCTTGGCAGTTTGATGAGGCTAAAGTTGCCTTAGCTTGCGACTTTTGTCTATGAAAAAATTCTAAACTCTAAAATTTAAGATTTACCAAGTCACACGTACGGATACATTTTTTATTTATTGTTGTTTCTTCTGTGACCATAATAATGATGGTCTTTTTTGGGAAATCTTTGTTTTGAATTGTTATGCCCTTCTTCTAATTCTTGCGAATTTTCAGTTTTAGGAATATTTTTTGAACTATTAAAATTTTTTAAACAACTTCTGAAATATAAAAGAAATGGAATTAGAGCTAAACTTGCTATACCTATATTTAGCTTAAAATCACTTTTTTCGGAATCTATATATCCCTGTATAGTATATTCGGGTTTTAATAATTGGTAGTGCTCACGATCATTAATAGGTTCAATCACCTTGATTTTAATACTAGCATCCTTTCTGTTAAGCAAATCCTCTGCAACATTTTTGTCTCTAAACTTCTGCTGAAAATTGTATTTATTATTTTCACCACCACAAAAATCTATCACATAATTTATTCTTTCTACATATCGTGGCTCACCACTAAAAAAAGAAGAAATCAAAGACTTCTTTTTCACTTCGTGTCTTTGTTCAGTCATGCCACAAGGGGAAAAAGTATATATACCTTTGTCTTCATAATCATCAACATGACCTAGCATAATATAACCATAAATTTGAGAACATAAAGCATATAACACAAAAATTAATACTGCATATACAACAATATAAATCTTTAAATCCTTTAGAATACTTTTAAAGTTCATCATACCCTTCTTGTCAATTATGAATTACTATAAAATAATTACACTAATTTTTCATTTCTAACGATAGCCAAACCTCTTTCCTTTCGTGAAATGTTAAGCAAATTATTCTCTTCAAGATTTGTATCAATTCTTAAGAAATAACCTTG
Source organism: uncultured Enterobacterales bacterium (assembly GCA_964615195.1). Lineage (GTDB taxonomy): Bacteria > Pseudomonadota > Gammaproteobacteria > Enterobacterales > Succinivibrionaceae > HGM20899. The sequence continues at coordinate 8,640 of CAZTNG010000060.1, read as the reverse complement.
AGCTTTTATAGACTCAATAACCTTTTTAGCATCTACCTTTGCTATTTGTCTTTCAGGGTATAAGTCAAAACAAAGCATAAAAATAGGTTTACCTAAAACCTGTTTTAGTTCTTCAGGTAAATTTTCTAAAAAGCTTTCTTCTGCTACATAAAGATAAACACCTTCACGTTTTGATGATCTATAAGTAAAACATTGCATTGCACAAAATCTCCAGAAACAACATAAAATAAACAATTTACACAAAAAACTAGGTCTAAAGTGCCAAATATAAGCATTATAAACATAATATAAGCTACCGCTGTAGCAGATTTTACTTAAATTTAACAAAGAATTTAAACAATATTGCTAGTTACAAAAATACAATCCCCTAAAATAGGCAACGTTATTTATGCGTAATACATAATATTATATTTTTGGAAAAGAACAATAAACATGAATGAATTAAAAGTAGTATTTACTCTCATAGGTGGTCTAGCCTTATTCCTATTTGGCATGAACCTCATGAGTGAAAGCTTACAAAAAGTTGCAGGCGAAAGAATGAAATCAGTCTTAGCTATGCTAACTAAGAATCCCCTTTTAGGTGTAGTCGCAGGTGCGATAGCAACAAGTGTACTTCAAAGTAGTTCAGCTACCACAGTTATGGCAATTGGCTTTGTAAGCGCTGGATTAATGCGTTTACCGCAAGCTATTTCAATTATTTTAGGTGCTAATATTGGTACAACCATGACAGCACAAATTATTGCATTTAAACTAAGTAACTACATTTATTTAATTATCTTTATAGGTTTTATATGGTCCTTTGTTTCTAAAACAGAAAAAAACAAACATATAGGGCAAACAATTTTATCCTTTGGTCTCCTATTCTTAGGTATTGAAACCATGGGTAATGTAATGAAACCTTTTGCTACTAACCCAATGTTTACCTCATGGATTGAGCGCGTAGCAGATATTCCAGTGCTAGGAGTTGCTGTTGGTACACTTATGACCCTTGTAGTACAAAGCAGTTCGGCTACTATTGCCGTTTTACAGAACTTTGCATCTCAACCTGGAGCTGATGGAGTTAGTAGTGTTCTAGGACTAAAAGGGGCAATCCCTATTTTACTAGGTGATAATATAGGAACAACGGTGACCGCCCTATTAGCTGCTATTGGACAATCACGTGATGCAAAAAGAACAGCAGTAGCCCACTGCGTATTTAATGTATCTGGTAGTTTAATATTTTTATGCATCATTCCATACTTTGCAGAATTTATTACTTGGGTCTCTCCTAAAGGTCCGGAGACACAAATTATTTCACGTCAAATAGCTAATGCTCATACAACATTTAATATTGCCATGACACTATTATGGATACCATTAATCTTCTTAATGGTAAAAATTGTAATGTTCATAGTTCCTGATGGTAAACAAAAGGAACTCGCAACTAATAAAGTTATGTATTTAGACGATAAAATACTTAACCAACCTATGGCTGCTATGGTGCTAGTAATAAAATAGACCGTGCATACTTCAGAAATTGTGCAATCCATGTTCAAGGATTTACAAGAAAATATTCATACACGCGACACTGAGCTTTGCAAAAAAATTGTCAATACTAGTGAAGATGTCCGCAAGCTATATAATAGAATAACTGATTATTTATCCAACATCTTTGCTCGCGGTAGTCTTACTGAAGATCAAGCAGAACAAACTGCAGCATTGATGGGCATATTAAGTGAAATCGATCGTATAGGTTCCTTATGTGCAGTTGTGGCTAACGGCACAACACAGGGAACTAACGAATTAGGTCAAAAATTAGAACTCTCAGAAGATGCTAAAGAAGATCTAATGCATTGCGTAGAAATGATTCAAAGTATGTACACTTTAACAATGAGTACATTAAAAACTAGTAACCAAGAAAGTGCTCAGGAAATAATTAAGCAACGAGAATCTATAGTAGATCTTGACTTCCAAATGCGAAAAGCTCACATCCAACGTGTAAGCAATGGTGAATGTAAAACATTAATGACTAAACTTTTTAATAACATTCTACACGGCTTAAATAGAATGGAAAATAGCTGTATCAATATTGCAGAAATGTCATTAAGCGCAATAAGTTTTAGGTACTTCCTCAGTATCGAACAGCATGAGGAAGAAGAGGAAGAAGAAGAAATAAAAATAGAATCCTCCGAAAATCATAATAATTTACTCTAAAATACATACAAACAATAATCAATATTAGGCCTTCATATAAAAACATGAAGGCTTTTTTATTTTTTCTAAAAATTATGAGCTATATAGGCTTATACAAGGCTATTTTCTGCAGATCTTATTATAAAATATGGTACAATGAACAACGTTTTAATTGTACATATTATGAGTGAGACAATGACTGTAGCATCTCTTAAAATTCAAGATTATAAGCTCCTTACACTATTTTTGAATAGCACATCTGTTGAGGCATTAGAAGAAGCCTTAGCTAGCAAATCATCTGATAGTTCAATGGCTAAATGGACACAAAGTCAACCTATAGTTTTAAACTATGCTCAAGCATCAGATTATCAAAGTTTAAATTTAGAAAAGCTTGTCGAAACTGCAGCAAAAATGGATTTTTGTGTTGTAGGTATTACCGCCGGTGATAATAAAGAGCTTAATAAGATTTTAATGGATATGAATACACATCCATTCACTGAAAACACATATAAAAACAAGACTGAAAATTCTGCAACAAATTCCCCAAAAGATGCAGCTGTAGCAGAAAACGGAAATGAACAAGTAAAAACTTGTGAAATAGAGACAACAGCCGAAGAACTAATAGAAGAAGCTAACCTACCAAATCTTGACAAAAGCACTACACTCATCCATGTAGGAACAGTGCGTAGCGGAACCCAAATTTACGCAAAAAACAAATCCCTAGTAATTATAGGAAATGTTGGTAACGGCGCAGACGTTATGGCTGATGATTGTGTTTATATATTTGGTGCTGCTCGTGGTCGCATTATGGCAGGTGGAAGTAGCAATACTGAAAGCTTAGTGTATTGTACAGATTTTAATCCACAGTTAATTTCTATCGGTGGAATATATAAAACTAGTGATGATATTGACGAAAAATTAGCTAATAAACATGTTTTAGCTAATTTAAACGCCAATAGCTTTGAATTTAAGGTATTGGAGTAATCCAATATATAATTTTAAATAAAATATTTTTTCATAAAAGGGTTTTGCATTAAATGGCAGAAGAAATTAAAAAAGAAGAAGAGCAAAAGACTGATCTTCAGACAAAAGAACAAGTTGAAAATGCTGATGCTGCAACAGTAGCTCCTGAAGAAAAGGAAGACTACAGTGCAGGCTTTAACGCAAAGATCATCGTTGTTACTTCTGGTAAAGGTGGCGTTGGTAAAACAACCTCAAGTGCTGCAATCAGTTCAGGACTAGCCCTAAAGGGTTATAAAACAGCTGTAATTGACTTCGACGTTGGTTTGAGAAACTTAGACCTTGTTATGGGTTGCGAACGTCGTGTAGTTTATGATTTTGTAAACGTAATTAAGCGTGAAGCTAATTTACATCAAGCATTAATCAAAGACAAAAACAATGACAAGTTGTTCATTCTTCCTGCATCACAAACTCGTGATAAAGAAGCTCTAACAAAGCAAAGCGTGGCACGTGTATTCCACGAACTTGATGCAATGAATTTCGACTACATAGTATGTGACTCACCAGCTGGTATTGAAACTGGTGCATTAATGGCACTTTATTTTGCAGATATAGCTGTTGTTACTACAAACCCTGAAGTTTCTTCTGTACGTGACTCTGATAGAATCATTGGCATTCTTGATTCTAAAAGTCGTAGAGCAGAATACGCTTTAGAACCAATTAAACCTTACTTACTTTTAACTCGCTATAGCCCTTCTCGCGTTGAAGCTCAGGAAATGTTAAGTAAAGATGATGTAGTAGATTTATTAAGCATTGAATTAATAGGTGTTATTCCAGAATCTCAGTCTGTACTTAAAGCATCAAATTCTGGTAAGCCTATTATATATGATGAAGAATCTGACGCAGGTAAAGCATACCTTGACACTGTAAATAGATTACTAGGTGAAAATGTAGACTTTAGATTCTTAGAGGTTGCCAAGAAAGGCTTTTTATCACGTATTTTTGGGAAGAAATAAGCTATGTCATGGTTAGGTGATTTAATTTTTAAAAAGAACAAAGATGACAATACAGCACGTCAAAGTGCTAAAAATCGTCTTCAATTGGTACTTATTCATGACCGTGAAAACAGAGATGGTCCTGATTTTTTACCACAGCTTAAACTTGATATTATTAACGCCATCAAGAAATACATTCCTATCAACGATGACCAAGTAAAAGTTAATGTATCACAAAAGGAAGAAACATCTATGATGGAAGTTTCTGTATCCCTTGATCCAAAGTTTGATGAATCAGTTCCTGAAGCACATCAACGCTATTCAAGTGATGAAGAAATCAGCAGTATAGATACAGTAAACCAAAACAAGCAGTAAATTTTAATTTAGACAAATTATGTATTAAACATAGCTTTAATACTACTAATCTAAGTTTAGATATAATGGAGCATCCCTTAAGTAAAATTTAGGGATGCTTTTTTATAACAAAAATGCCCTGCTTTATTTAAATTATTATTACTTCCAAAGATTTATTTGTTACTTATACATTACATACCCATATAAATATCAATTTTTAAATTTTAAATTTTTTCGTATAGTTTATTTGCATTAGACAGCGATATATGAACTATTTTTAAAATTTTGCAAAACTTCACTATAAGAAAAATTTTTATTGAGGCAAAAAAAAGCCTTAAGAAAATACTTAAGGCTGCAATCGTGTATTTAAACACGCGGGATAAAACTGATCGATATATATGTTGCAAGCTATGTGCCAACATTAAAAGCGCATTAAATAGGCCTTTATCAAAAACAATGCTTGTTAAAATTGCATAACTTTTTGCAAATTGCAAATACATTTGCATTTATACAAATAAAAAGATTTATTAGCATAAGAATAATTGTTAAAATTCAAAATTACACTAATAGTGAAAATTACTTATAACACAATCTAAAAAATTAGTTTTTGGATAAAAAGAAGTAGAACAAAATGGATTTTAATGGATTTTAATGAGTTTTATAGAATGTTTTATACAGTAGCTTTCTATAAAAATATATTTATAACAAAATAAAAAAGCGGCATTCATAAACTAAAACATACCGCTTTTACTACAAGCTAAACTTTTATTGAGCGTAACCTATTAATTTAACATTAACACCGCTACTAAAACTCATTGGACATGCAGAACTAAAGTTTATAGAAATAGAATCACCTGCTGTTAAATTTTCTTGATATAAAGCATTAACATTTAGATAAGAGGTTTGCCTTCCAGAACTAATTAATGGATCAGCAGAAATACCAAAGAAATTTTGATACTTAGATTTTACTAAATATTTATTATCAGTTAATGATGAATTTACTGAAATAACCATATTTCGCAAAACAGTTGCTGCCTCTGTTTGTTGACTCGTAGCCTTAGCTCCTGAATCTATATTTAGCCTTGATGGCATACCCAACATAGTACCCATAATTTCACAAGCTGTATTATTTGATGATGCCACAAATTTTGCTTGCTCTATATCTAAAAGCACATTTTCTACCTGAACACTGCTTGGAACAATAGCCTTACAACTATAATTATAGGCTCCATTACCATCAACAATTGAGCAGCTAGTAGACAACACATTACTATAATCTGGTTCATTTGCTCTTAACCTGCAATTAGCATCACTACTACAATTATTATTTACGTAATCAATTGCTTTAGTAGCATCTACCCAACCAAATCCATAATCATTTGCAAAACTAATCCCTGCACCATTTGTTTGCCAATCATTCTTACTATCTGTTAAAACATTGGCCACTTCATGGTTAGTATTAGCAGTCTTAGCTAAAATATAGCGTATTTGTTCAATAGATAAATCATTATCTAAGCTTACTAAATCTGTTACTACACCTGTAATCATTGGCGTTGCCGCAGATGTACCATTCATTCTCACTGTATAATCACAGTTTGAATTTAGAGTACTAGAGCCATTCTCAAAATCACCAGCTCCAGAGGAAGTTAAACTATAACCTAATGAGCAACCAGACACATCTGTAGATAAAATTTGGTGAGATGTTGGGAAACCTTCACCACCAAAAGCTGTTATCCAAATATTAGATCCAGTTGAAGAATATCTAGAATGAGTGCCATCAGCATTTCCTGCTGCCACAACTATTGCATTATGATTACGAGAAAATGATGAATTGTTTGCAAAAAAACAATCTACAGTATTTGCTAAACAATCATAACTTACATACAAGGAAGCTATGTTTTCTGTGGAATACATACTTGTTATTGAACTTTCATTATAATAATTACCAGAAGCAACTATTGGTAATACATTAGCATTGTATACGTTTTCAAATTGACCGCTTGTAGAAAAATACTGTGTTGCATATGGTACGAAAGAACCAAGACTTAAATTTAAAGCCGAAACTTCATCAGAAAGATTAGCCTTTTCACCTATTATTGAATTTAAAGATTGAGGTATTGAACTTAAACCACGATGCAAATAAAGATTAGTATTATATGCCACACCTCTGCCACCAACACTATTTGCTTCAGCAGCAATAATGCCAATAACAGCTGTACCGTGAGTCTTATCTGATGCAGTAGAAACCTCAACTAATGACTCAACTCTATTACTTAAATCCTCGTGATCAACATCGAATCCCGTATCTATAACAAAGGTATTAGTATCTTTGCCACTAATTCCTTGAGACCATACTCCAAAAATATTTAAGTCATTTCCGGATATAGCATTAAGAGCTCTATTAGTTAATGTTGATTGGCTAGTGTTACATAAATGCCAAGCATATGGTAGTAGTGCATCATACTGTAATTTTATTGTAGCTACATCACTAGTTACGTTTGCTTCTGCATCAGTTACACTATAATTAAAAGTATCTGCAGAATTTGACATAAAACTTTCACAAGAGTCATTATCATTTACACCTTGATATGTATAAACAATAACTCCATTAACCACTTCCGCTTTGCCATAACTCGGCTGAGAGGTAACACTGACTGTATTATTACCAAACCCAGATAGTTTAACAGTATCATTAATAGCAAAAGCATCAACTACTAAATCAGTTTGCACAGGATCTACAATAGGATTGTCATCATCACCATTACTTGCATCATCAGTAGAACCACCACTGCTTCCGCCGCCGCCACAAGCAATTAGGAACAAAGCAGACAAGCAAGCAACAGTTAAAGGCTTTAAATAATTCATTTTTTTCTCCTACTGAACTGAGGCTTCTACACCAACATCATAAACTGGTGCAAAATTCTTAATTTCTGTGCTTTGAACAAGAATACCATAAGCTTCAAACCAAGTATTTATGTTAGGAATAATCGCACGATAGAAACCTTTTTTTGCATTAAGTGTACTTATAGCAACGTTTTCTAATCCGTTTAATGGAGCACATGCAATATTTGTAGATTTACAACGATAATCGATGGTATTTAAAACTAAACCACCTTCTAACTTTTCAGAACGTCTAATGTAAGCTAAAACATTTGGCGAAACTTCACCTGTACCTTCATATACTGCATATTTACCATATATACCAACAGCATTTTCAGGTAGATTTGTGGCAGAAACTTCTAAAGTTCTATCAATAGTAAAACTTCTATATACTTCAATACTTTCACCGTTTACAACCATACTTTCAGCAGATGCAACTGAAGCAAGACCTGCTAAAGAAAACAACGCAATTAACTTACATACTTTCATTTGTATACCTTCTTTTATGAAAACTTTTATTGAAGCAATCATTAACCCTATTTTAAATAATCAATCATTACATAGGTAAACATTTTGTTAAAATATTGATAATTATCAAATAAAAAAACAATAATTAATATAAATTTTTTATTCTTCAAAACATCATTCTAATATTTTCAACAATAAGACCATCAATATCTAATCTTCTGCTATCTAAAGCATAAATAATGCTAAACTAATAAACTTGTAATAAATAAAAAATCTCACTAAAAAGTGAGATTTTATTAAAAAATTTTAAAACAAATCGATGTTATCGTAAACTTGCAGCATTACTTAATCGGCACATTAGTCACAATTCGCAACTTATTGTTCTCTACAAACCTATTTTCGTACTTAACTACATCCTTGCTATTTGCAAGAATTTGGTTCGCTAATAACCATTCCCTCATATTTGGGATCGTTGCAATGAATTTATATGGTGTACTAGTTTTTTTTACAAAAACAGGTAATGCACCTAAAGGATCACAGTTATAATCTAAATAGCTTTGACAAGTATAACTTATAGAATTCATTATTAAAAAACCATCATTACTTTCAACATGACGGATATAAGCCAATGCATCGACAAACTGACGTCCACGCCCATTCCAAGGATAAACAGCATATCCCATATACGAACCAACAGCATTATTTGGCAAAGAATTATTATCATATTGCTTTGCTTTTTCTATAGAATAATCTTCGTAAAATAAGTATTAGGTCGCTATTATTTTAGCGGCCTAACTTTTGGCAAAATTCC
>CAZTNG010000059.1:0-14771 GCA_964615195.1 uncultured Enterobacterales bacterium | reverse complement strand
GGCATTGATATATCCATTAAAATAATATCACATTGATGCAAGCGACACCAAGCAACAGCTTGCTCTCCACTTGAAGCTTCACCAATAACTGATATACCTCTATAATCATCCAAAATCTTACGAATACCAGTTCGTACTAATTGGTGATCATCACAAATAAATATATTAATCAATCTTATAATCCACTATCTGTTAGAAATAAATTGCCAAACTAACAACTTTTATAATAATACTATTATTTAAAATTTTCATAAAAAAAACAATAAAACTTTTTCATATAAACACTAGTAAACCGGCATTAGCCGGTTTACAAACTCTTAAAAATCCTAAGACTCTTTACTTTTCCCGGAAGCAAGGCACTCAGGACAGAACGTATATACATCATCTTTATACATAACTACATGTCCCTCTGTAACATTGTAGCTTTTACCACAACTTTTACATTTAGAGATTGTCTTTATTCGTAAAAATTTACTCTTACAATTTGGACAAATCTTTTGATCACGCTCGTCAGAAAGCTTTAAGTTACGATAACTTACTAAAAATTCCTTACCACAGCAATCACATCTTGTAAGTTTACCACGTTGATTAAAGCAATGATGACACAAACCATCTGTTGCAACAGCATCATCTTTTGACACCGGAGCGCGACATACACGACATGTAACCATACTATTGCGATCACCAATAGACATACGTGAAGGGGTAATTTCTAAAGACATTGGAGCGAAAGTATTTCCTTCAAGATCTTGTTTCCACTTCTTCAAAAGTTTGAGCCAATTTTCAGCGCTTGTACGGTAACTAACTTCATGATAACCATAATTTAAGGTATCAATAAAAGCTTGCTTTATATATTGTGGGAAGAAACTCCAAATATATAATGCTGTATCTTTTGGAGCTGTCATACTATCAAAAATATTTGTAGGGAATCTAAATGCTAATAATTTATCAACTGAAACACCCTGCTTAACATTCATAACGTATGGACTACGTCCTAAGAATAAAAGCTTAAATAAGGTTAATGCTATAACAAAATTATCGCTACTTAAGCTAGCAAAACTTTCTTCTTCTGAATTCAATTCAGGAGCAGTTTTTTCATCAAGATTGCCAGCAAATAAATAATCGCCAATTTGCATCTTATCAACGTTGATAAAGGTAACTGTATTATCTTCATTTACCACTATTGAATTAAGATCTTCATCACCCAAAAATACATTTAAACTATGAAGCTTTATAATTTTTTCTATATAATCAATAGCAATTTTTAATAAATCTAAGCGACTTGATAAAGCAAAATATTCAGCAGATCCAAGTAATAATTTTTTCAAAGATTTTGCAGAGTTTTTAGGTAATACACAACCTACTGTATCACCAGCAGAATTTTTCACAAACTCTGTAGGCCATTCAATACCTTTAAGCTTAATCGGATTATCAATCATTGTTGAAAGCTTAGCTATAACAGCGGCATTCAAAATTTCATGACCAAAAATCTTTATATTCGTATCATCATCGTAAGCAAAAATTGCTAAGCTTTGACTCATGACCAAAGGATTATTTAAAACTACTTCCTTTTCACCAACAAATACACTATCACCAAAACTTGGAATATTTATCAAACCTAAATCTACTGATGCTGTATAAGGCACACCTGTATACTCAAAAGGCTTAATATTTAAAGAATTAGCTAAATCATTAATAAAATTCTCTTCACCATTATTACGCTGTGATTTTTCAACAACATCCACGGTAACAGAAGATCTCACACGAGTATTTTGTACTGGTATTGCAGGTTTTGTAATAATTCCATCATGCTTAATTGAAGTAGCAGCAATATAATCATCAACACTCTTCAAATCCTCAGCTGAACGTTCAGGATTTGTCTTATTTTGAGAAATATTACGCTTTTCATCACTAAGAGAAGAAGGATTAAATCCAACAATCTTACTAGTTTTACGAACTTCCACAGCTGCAGTATTTCGCGCTGTAGTACGTTTCTGATCATCTGTTCTATTTACATTCGCTGTAGCTAAATTACGTTTTACCTCAACTTCAGCACGTTGACTTGTTTCATATTTACGTAGCAATTCTCTACGTTCAGGAGTCATTTCAAAATCTTCAATAGAAGTAGCATCAGAATTTACAATATCTGATTTTTCATCAAAAACAAAATCGCCTAACTTCTCTTGAAGATCATATTCTTCAATAGCCTTGACAGTATTTATTTCTCTATTGAGATCCTTTAATTCTTGAGTTCGTCTTTCTTCTTCCGCCTTACTTGCAATATCACGTCCTAGCTTATTCATCTCGTGACGTTGCTCATATTGCTTCTTTTTCTCATCATTAAAACCAAATGATGAAGATTGAGAGGCAAGCTTAACCTTCATAGGGTCACGCTTAACTTTATTTTTAACTAATTCAGGTTCCGCTTCAAGACGAGCCTTCTCTGCTGCTTCTTCAGCACGCTTCTTCTCTAAAGCTTTACGTTGTTCCGGAGTTAAAGTAAATCCTGAGGAAACAGAGGCCCCCTTTAAAACAACAGCTTTAGGTTCTTTCTTCGGCTTTTCATCAAGATTCTGCTCATTTGGTTCTACCTTAGATAAAGTATCATCAGCTTGAGGCTTACTAACCGTATCTTGCTTTACCTCATCAGTAGATTTCTCAGCGTTTTCATCAGCTTTAAGCTCAATAGACTTTTCTAAAGTCGTGTTTTCAGCTGAAGTCTTATCTAAACCCTTTGTTTCCTTTGGCGTAGCAATGGAACTTGTAGATACTAATTTTGGCTGTAATACTTCAGTATTTGGCTTATCTTTGATTTCTTCAGTCTTTTTATCACTAATCTGAGGAACTTCAGTAACAACAGCTAAGCGATCTGCTTTAATTAATTTTGATGCTTTTGCGGCAACCTTTGCATCATCATCTTTAGGCGACTTAACATCGATATCTATATTGACGTTTGCAGTTTTAGCTACATCACTATCTTTAAACAAATCATCAGATGATACATTTTCGTTCACATCATCAATAACTGATGGAATGATTTCATCACTACTAATAACAGCTTTTAGTTCAATATTAGTATTAACCTTTGGTTCATTGCTTGTATCATGCGAAACCTTTAATGGTGTTGAAGTAATCTTTGTATTAGCTTTCTCAACAACAGTTTCAGAAGTAGCTTCTTGGGATTTAGTCTCCGCTAAAGCTGCTTTTTCTGCAGCTTCCTTCTCAGCTAATTCTTTAGCTTTTTGCTCTGCTTCGAGACGAGCTCTTTCTGCTGCCTCTTCTGCACGCTTCTTCTCTAAAGCTTCACGCTGTTCTGTTGTAAGAGTAAAACTAGATGCAACAGTACCACCATGTAAAGCTATCGTTTTAGGAACATGCTTTTTCTTTTCTTCTTCACGTTCCTTGCGAGCCTTCTCTTCACGTTCCTTAGCTGCTAAAATTTCCTTAGCTTCTTCTTCATCACGAGCTTTTTGCAAAATTTCTTGTTTTAGTGCTTCTTCCTTAGCTGCAATCTCTGCCTTTTTACGAGCTTCCTCTTCTGCTAAAGCTTTAGCCTTGGTCTCTTCTTCTAAACGAGCTTTTTCTGCAAGTTCTTCCGCACGTTTTTTTTCAAATTGTTCTTTTTGTTTTGGAGTTAAATCAAAACTACCAGCTACAGTTCCTTTTAATTCAACATGTTGAGGTTCATGAACTTTTGGAGTAATTTCCTCAGCAGATTCTTCAATATTATCTACGACCTTTGCATTATCAATATTATCTGTAAGCTTTATGTTATCAACATTAGGCTCAACAGCAATTGGCTCAGGATTGGCTTGTAACTGAACTTCAACGACTTCAGCAGCTTCCGCAATTTTTGTTTCTGCTTCTGAATTTTTCTTAGAAAATTTATTTTTAATAGATTTGAATAGAGATTTTTTCTCTTTTTTATCAGAACTAGGTTCTTGCTTTGGTTCTTCAAGCTTAGAAGATATTGGGTCCTCTTTAACTTCGCCACCAAATAAAGATACAGTTTTAGCAGGCTTAACAAGCTTCTCAGCTTTAGCAACAGGTTCGTCAATAGGACGATCTTCTTTCTTGCACTCAGCTAAAATCTGCGCAGTTTCTTTATCAATAATCACATTATCATTAGTGAATTGATCATTATTTAGATCAGCATTAACGACATTTGAATTATTCAAACTAACAGGAGTCTTAACTACTGTTTCATTAACTTTTATATGGGGAGCTGCAATACCAGGATTGATTACATCGGAATCGTCAGCAATGTCTACAGCTATTGCAATATTTTCATTTGCATCAGCTTCTATTGCTACAAAATCAGAATTATCTTTTATGTCTAAAGCGTTACCCTTAGCAGCAGGTACTACGTCTTTTTTATCAACTAGATCATTAGAAACATTGTTGTTCTTCTGTTCTGTTGCAATTTCTTCGTTCTTCTTTTCCTTAGCGATTTCTTCATATTTTTTGTATGTATCTACTGACTCATTCAACTTCGCAATAATTTTATCCTTTAATACAAGAATATCCTTTTGCCAAGGTGTATCATACGTAGAATTAACATCCCCATCTTTTAACATAAACGGTAGTACATTATGACCAGACAAATCTTTATTATTAATGTTAAAAACTTGACTAGCCTTTTCGCCTAAAAAGGTTAATACGCCAACATCATTTTCTGTACGAAGTTTACGTATAGTTGCCTCATCATCACGATTTTCTAAATCAGTTCGTGAATTTATTGCTGAATCACGAGCTAACTTATTATAAATGCTTTCAGCATAACGACAACGAGAACATTCCTTTTCAAAATCTTTTAATTGTGATTGTAACACTAAAACCTTAAAATTAGTAAGGCTTTGTGAACAAAGTTCATCTATAAACCAATGAGAATTCTCATAACAAAGAGAACTTAAATCAAAAATTATATTTGGAATTTTAGATGCGTCTTGTGCTGTATTACCTAAGTTGCCATATTTAGTTTTAAGGTCACTAAAAGACTGTAAATTTACTTCTTGGGTAATGAATTTAGTATATACATTATTTGCTTGTATTGCTCTAGGTTCCATGGCATCTTTTGCTGCACCATGATCCTGAGTAATGAATAAGACATCCCCTCTTTCTAGAAACGCAGAAATTAATGCTGACATTGAAGGAATTTCAAAAACCGTAAATCTAGCATTTATTTGTTTTAAACGGTTTAAGTTCATATTTAACATACTTTCACGTGAAAGAACGCGACGCATATTATTAATATAATCTCTATTGACCAACAACTGTTTGTTGTATTTTTTCAGATGTGGAAGTGCCACATCGCAAAATGCTTCAAATGCTTTGCGTTCATCAAAACAATTTTGTTCAACATAAATGATAAAATCTCTGATGAGAGAGGCTATAATTTTGGTTTTGCCTAAATCGGTAGCATCTACCATAATTAATCCTTTTTATATTCACCTGCAGGACATGACTTGTAAAAGAATACCAACGACCATGGTACAACTAGCAATATCAGCCTTAACTACGTGTACTTTAATATTATAAATCTAGCCCTTACTATACCTGTAAATGTCAAAACAAAAATATAGCAATGCATTTATTCGTAAGTTATCACAAATTTTTAACAAGTAACAATATTTAGCATATAATTCTTGATGTTTATCATGCATTAACTAAATTATTAAAGCACAAAGTGATCATTTTCAAATTGTTTTAACTTAAATTCCTCGTTTTGGGCATAAATACGCAATAGGACAAATATCGCATTTTGGCCTTTTTGCAGTGCAAATATAGCGGCCATGTAAAATAAGATGATGATGAGCATCCTTTAAAAATATTTTTGGAATAATTTTTGCCAATCTATCACTCATTTCATTAGGAGTTTTTGCCCTACACATATCCATGCGTTTTGCTACCCTAAAAATATGTGTATCTACAGCAATCAAAGGCTTATTAAAAATAATATTGAGAATAACACGCGCTGTTTTTATTCCAACGCCTGGTAAAGACACTAAATCTTTTTCTGTTGAAGGTACTTCGGAATTAAACTCAGTAACTAATTTAGTACTTAAACCAACAAGATATTCAGCCTTGGACCGATATAAACCAATAGTAGAAATAATTGGAGCAATATCTTTGGGTTTAAGCTGTGACATTATCAATGGACTTGGAGCTTTTTTAAAAAGAATTGGTGTAACCTTATTTACTGCAGCATCAGTTGTTTGAGCTGAAAGGACAACAGCACACAACAGCTCAAAACTATTATTGTAATTAAGCTCTGAAACAGGATTAGGGTTCAATTCCTTAAAAATTGAAAAAACTTTCGAGATAACTTCAGGCTTCATAAAACACCCTAATTACTCCATTAAAATAATAACTATTGTTCACCAATTATTCCCCCTAGCTAGTTAATTCTAGGTCTACTAATCTAACAAATCATCTATACATTACATCATACTCTAATAAGTACATCATCAATATTCATAATTTTTAATTTTTTGTAACCTTTTATGATCTTGTTAGTTATCTAGGTAACTAGACCTTATTTGTTGATTTGTTATGAAACTTGTTCAAAAAAATAAGATTGTATTAAATTTAAAAAATGAGTTACTTGAACAATGATTCGTTTTTTGTTTGAAAAGATATTTTAGGATAAATTATGGTATTTCAGCCTTCTATCATTATTTCAGGCATTGCTCTATTAATGAGTGTATCTTGCATTGGTTACGCTTTAGAAAATACATCAACACAAAAAACATTTATTCAAAAAATAAAGTTTAATAATTCTCAAAGAACACTTTCTGTTACACCACACAGAAATAATCACTTGCAAGCAGACATAATCATTAAATGGTACGATGGTAATAATTCACATAAAGAATACATGCCGTGGATTGCTAATGACTAGCACTTAAAAATGTAACATGCGTCACACATTTTAATAAATAAGAATATTAATACATTTTTAAATAAAATTTTTTAATTGATACTAAACATAAATATATAAAGTATATATAATGCAAAAAGTTTGTTATTTAAATAATGTAAATTATATTTTAATAACCAACAATAATCATAATTAAACGAGGATACGATGATGAAGTTAAACAATACTTTAGCTATTTCAACACTAGCACTTTCTATATTTGCAGGCTTAAGCACAACAGCTTCAGCTACTGACGAAGGAATTAGCGCTAATGTAAGACCTGTTCAATTTTATTTAGGCTCAAGAATTGGAGCTTCAATTTTAAGTCTTTCAGAAGAATGTCACGATTATTACGATTCAGAGAATTGTAGTATTGATGATGAATCAGTATTAAGTATTAACCCTTTTGTTGGTATTTCAATCCCTTTCAGTAATCGTTTAGGTACAAGAATTGAGCTTGAAGGTTTTTATCACTCAGATGCTGACTTCAAATACAATTCTTATCTTGATTACCAGAAAATTAGAACTACTGCCACTGTTAAAACATCAGGTGGCTACATAAATGGTTACTTAGATATTTATGCAAATAGATTTTTTACTCCATATTTCGGTTTTGGTTTAGGCGTAGCTCATAATAAGGCTGAATTAAAGTTCAGTGATTCTGCATTTAACTCATCTGAAGATAATAATAATTTTTCATACCACATTGATGTTGGTACAGCAATCAACTTAAATCAGCACTTTGCATTTGATGTAGGTATGCGCTACGCAGATTATGGTACTGTAGTTAAAAATGTCTACACAGATGATATAAAATTAGACTCATTAGATTTATATGCAGGTGTGCGTGTATCATTCTAAATCTTAAATAACTCTTAAGATAAAAAATAAGCAAGGGCTATGCCCCTTGCTTATTTTATTTAAGTGACACATAAATATTGTGACTTATCATTATGTCAATTTATGTCCGAATTTCTCCATACTATTAATTAGTAAAAAATTAAAAACGTAAAAAACAAATTTCAGCCATAAAAAACAAACTACTAAAACTTAGTTTTAAGTATTCCAATACTTACTTCACTTCCTTATAAATATTTATCACGCTTATTCTATCGAAAATTAGCCTTTATACAAAATTACATTCGCAAAAGCATATTAAAGTGCATCAAAAGAAACGGAGAGTCATTAATGCATTTAATTATATACTTTGTAATACTTAGCAGTGTTATTACTGGTTGCAGCACCCTAGGGATTGGTGCTGAAGAATATAGCTGTAGTGGAATGCCTAATGGCGTTCACTGTATGAGTGCAAGAGATGTATACCAATCAAGAAATAAACTCTCACATAACATCTCCAATGAGTCAAAAAACAACAAATATAACGAACAACAACATACTAATAGCATTCATACCCCTAAAAAATTTATACCACAAAATAATAATGCTGATTTAAATAGGATTAATGTAAAACGTACACCTTCAGATGTAGCAATAATTATGTTCAATAGCTACCAAGACAAAATGAACATATTCCATAAAGATCCAATAGTGATTGTTAGTCTTGAAAATGCAACTTGGACAGAAGTTACCAATATTTATAAACCTTCAGGTCAGAATAAAACTATAGATGAAACAACACTCAAATCTAAAGCTATTACTGAAGATGTAACTAAAACTTTAAAATGAGTAAAACCCAACATAAAAATAATTTTTAAAATATTGTGTTCTAATTAACACGGAGAATTTATGAAATCAAAACTAAACAAAATCTTACTAAAACAACTTTTTTTCATTTGTATGATATGCATATGCAAAGACTCCTTTGCAGGAACAGGTGGCGATGAATTTGCAGATGTTTGGGATACACTCAAAGAATGGATACAGGGAACACTAGGACGAGTTGTTTGCGGTAGTATGATTCTAGTAGGCATCGTCGCTGGCGTTGCAAGACAAAGCATTAGTGCATTCGCCGTGGGTATAGGAGGAGGCATAGGACTGTACAATACACCAACAGTGATAGAAAGTGTTTTAAGTGCATCCATTTCTTCTTTTAGCACTGAACAGCTTTTATTACTACAAACAATGTTAAGTAACTAGACGAAGATAATACAATTAATCAAATTAATATAATAACTTCAACTAATTAAATAATATTATTACGGCAGTGTTAACCAATTAAACATTGCCGTTACTATTTCTTTTCACCTCTGCATTTCTCAAATTTAACACCAAGATTACCTAGTTATTTCTTTAAAACTGTGAATGCCCGCTAAAAACAGAACTCCAAACAACTATGAATATGTACCATTTTAAATGGATTAGCGTAACATAAGCATTAAATGCAGTTAGGATTAATTGCGTGTTGTAAGTTTCTTTTTGGAGAAGATTATTATAATGATGAAGTTAAGCAAAATATCCATAGCCGCTAGCTTTAAATTACTATTCGCAGTGACTTTTTTATTGCTATTGGCAACCAGTTTTAGTGCATATATACAAAATAGAAGTGTTACTGAAGAATCTCAAAAAGTAGGAACAAAACTTATTCCTTCAATAGAAGAATTAAGTGATTTGAAGTCTACATTTAAAGAAGTTCGAATATCAGCTATAAAAATGGGTTATTCTGATAAAAGTAACTACAGTAGTTTTTATGATAATTTCACTAAAAACATTTCTATTTTTAACGATAAAAAAGCGCAACTATGTAAAATGATAGAATGTCCTGCTGATTTCGACAAGATCATGGTCGATTACAAAGCTGTAGTTGAAAATGAAATTGTAACTGAAGTTAAAGACAGTGAAATGTCTATAGACACTCTTAAAAAAACAACAGCTGTAATTGAACAAAAAATGGTTCCTTTAGGGGTTAAGATTGATGAAATAATCAATCAACTTACAGTTGAAGTTGATAACTCAGCTAAAGAAATCTTAAACTCAATAAAAGATGCAACATCACCAATAACAAATATTGTAAATGCTATTATTGTTGTTCTGTTATATGCTTTAATCTTAAGCTACCTAACTCGTGTTATCAGAATAAGAATTAAAACTTTAGCTGACCAAACAACATTAGTATCTAATGGCGATTTAACAGTTAAAATTGATAGCGAAGGTACTGACGAAATATCATTCTTAGCAAAACATTTTAATGAATTACTTAAGAGTATTACAGACATTGTGCATAAAATGCATGGCGATGCAAGCACACTTTCAAGCTCCACTAATGAATTAAAGCAAGCTAATATGTCTATTTCTCAAGCTAGCGATGATGTGTTAGCTCAGGTTATGAGTGTTGGTGCAGCTTCAGAAGAAATGGTATCTGTATCTGAAGATGTTGCTAGAAACTGTAACATTGCTGCTCAAAGTTCAGACGAAGCACGTAAGGTTGCAAGCGAAGGAATGACAATAGTACATCAAACCGTTTCTAATATTCGTCGCCATAGCAGCAAAACTTTAGAAGATGCAAATCTTATTGCAAAACTTGGTGAAGAAACAGGTAAGATTGATTCTATCATATCAACTATTCAAGATATAGCTAGCCAAACAAACCTTCTTGCTCTTAATGCAGCAATTGAAGCAGCTCGAGCTGGTGAACATGGTCGTGGATTTGCTGTTGTTGCGGATGAAGTTCGTGCATTAGCAGCTAGAACAGGTGAATCAACAAAAGAAATCAGTGAAATGATTTCTAATGTTCAATCTGAAGTTAAGGTTGCAGGAGATTCTATCAGCCAAACAGTTTCTCAAATGGAACAAATTGCTGGTGAAGCAGAATCAATTCAAAGTAACCTTGAAGTGATAACTCAAAAGGTTAATGAAGTAAATTCACAAATCACTCAAATTGCTACAGCGACAGAAGAACAAACAGCAACTTCTTCTGAAATGTCTCGTAATATTCAAAAGATTACAGAATTTTCTCAGCAAGTATCTAATCAAGCTAAAGACACTTGTAAGAACACATCTGAAATCGAAGATATTTCTATGAGTATGTCTGAGCATATTGGTAAATTTAAATTTGAAGATTAATTTGTAAAAATATTTACTAAACAACTAATACTACCCCAGTAGGTTGCAAAACATACTGGGGTTTGTTATTTATTACACATTCCCCTTTTTAACAGACGTAATAAAAGATTTTCCACTAAAGGACATAATCTCCTTTACTTGAAAAGGCTAGCTATCTATTGTAGAATCATGAATTGCTCGCATACAGTTTTATTTTTTTATTCCTACATTACTTTATGATGTAAGAGTCATGGTGCTTTAATGTTTAAGTTCGTAAAAAGTGTTGATTTTTATAATGCCTATTCTAGATTTCTTCCATTTGTTAAACCTTATTGGTTTTTAGCTATTTTAGGTATAATTCTTACAGCACCTGTTGGTGCATTAGATGCTTGTGTTGCATGGTTTCTTAAGCCCTTTATGGATAACGTAATGGTGCAAAAAGAGCAAGAATTCACCCAATTTACACCATTTATAATTGTTGGTTTTACTATTATCCAAGGTTTTTTTATATACATGTCGTCTTGGGTAAATGGTTATGTCGGAGGTAAAATAACTTTAGATATACGCCGCAAACTTTATGACAAATTATTAAAAATGGATTGCGCTTATTTCGATTCTGCTAATTCAGGTTTGATTATTTTTAGGTATTTTAATGATGCTGAAATGGCTAGTGGCGGATTAATTAGCAATTTAAAATTATTTTTAACAAAATTTTTCTCCACTATTTCTCTTATCGGTGTTTTATTTTACAACTCATGGCAATTAACATTTATTGCTATTGGTATTCTTGTAGTTTTAGTTATTCCATTGCGTATAGTTCGCAATAAAATCAAAGATATAATGACTAAAACTGTTTCTAGTGGTGCCTATATTCTTACTATTTATAATGAAACTTCTGGTGGCAATAAAGTTATAAAAAGTTACACACTTAGAAATAAAATGAAGCAAAATTTTGAAAAAAGCGCTGTGTTTCTTTTTGATCTAGGAATGCGTCTAATCAAAGAAACAAATTGGCTATCACCTTTAATGCATATTGTTGCCTCTGTAGGTGTTGCAATAGTAATAGCTGTTGGTGGACATTTGATTATTGAAGAAGAAATAAGTAGCGGAACATTTGTATCATTTATAGCTGCACTTATAATGCTTTATACACCATTAAAATCCATTGGTAATAATTACATAGAAGTACAAAAATCAATTATTGCCCTAGATCGTATCTACGATATTTTTGGCTCAAAACCTATTGAAGAAAAAGAAGATGAAAAGAACTTACCAAAGCTTACTGACTTTAAAAATACAATAGAATTTAGGAATATAAACTTTAGCTATCAAACTGGACGTAAGGTTCTCAATGGAATAACCTTTACCATAAAGAAATCACAAACAATTGCCTTAGTTGGTAATAGTGGCGGTGGAAAATCCTCCATTTGTAGTCTATTGCCTAGACTTTATGAATGGCAATCTGGTGATATTCTAATTGATGGTGTAAGTATTAAAAACTATTCTCTAGAATCACTTAGATCCCAAATATCTTATGTATTCCAAGATAATTTCTTATTTGAGGGAACATTAAGAGAAAACATTTTATTAGGTAAAGAAAATTCATCTGAAGAAGAACTACAAGCTTCTATAAAGAACGCTTGCCTTGATGAATTTATTTCAAGTCTTCCTAAAGGACTAGACACTCAAATTGGTGAACGAGGCATGCTACTTTCAGGTGGCCAAAAGCAACGAGTTGCAATAGCTAGAGCCTTCATTAAAAACGCCCCTATTGTTATTCTTGATGAAGCCACTAGTGCACTAGATAATAAATCAGAAAAGGTTGTACAGGAAGCTTTAAATAACCTAATGAAGGATCGTACTGTAATTGTAATAGCTCATCGATTAACAACCATTCAAAATGCTGACAACATTCTTGTTATAAATAATGGTAATATTGTTGAACAAGGTGTCCATTCAGAGCTTATTGGCTTAAACGGTGCTTATGCAAGCCTTTATAATTCAAAACTTGTTGTTGAAAAGAAGTAGACAAAAAGTAACATTACTTTAATTATGTAACTAATAAATGGTAGCCATTAACAGTAGCTACCATTTTATTTCTTTTAATAATATAATCTACAAACAACAAAGTGGAAATATGCTTTATTCTTTTAATAACGAACAATAGTTGTTAACAGAAAAATAATAAAGTCCAAATCAAAACCAAAATTAAGTGAAAGACAAAATGAGAACAATAGAATTACTAGCTCCTGCAAAGGATTTAGCCTGTGGTATGGCCGCTATTGATAGTGGTGCTGATGCCGTTTATATAGGAGGACCTTCCTTTGGTGCTAGAGTTAATGCCGCTAATTCTCTTGATGACATTCGTACGTTATGCAGTTATGCTCACTTATATGGAGCTAAAATACACGTAACACTTAATACAATTTTAACAGATGAAGAATTGTTGTACGCGCGTGAATTAACTTGGATGCTTTATGATGCAGGTGTTGACGCATTAATAATTCAAGATTATGGTTTAATTAATGGCGACCTACCACCACTTGAAATTCATGCAAGCACACAACAGGATAATTCCACTGTTGAAAAGGTGCAATTCCTAGAAGCCGCTGGCTTTAGCCAAGTTGTACTTGCTAGAGAATTATCAATAAATGAAATTAAAAATATTAAAGCTCACACTAATGTAAAACTTGAATCTTTTATTCATGGAGCTTTGTGCGTTGGAATTAGCGGTAGATGCTATTTAAGTGCTGCTATAACTGGTCGCAGTGCCAATAGAGGTGAATGCGCGCAACTTTGCCGTGTTGCTCAATCCTTGTATGATTCTGAAAATAACTGTCTAGTAAAAAATAAATTTTTATTATCAATGAAAGATCTTAATCAAACAAAAAATATTGGCGAACTCATTGATGCAGGAATAAGCTCCTTTAAAATTGAAGGTAGACTAAAGGATGAGAATTACGTACGTAATGTTACAGCATGGTATAGAGCACGTATTGACGAAGCTTTAGCTAGCAGAGATGATGTAAAACGTAGTTCTTTTGGTAAAACACAAACCACCTTTACTCCTGATGTAAGTAAGAGTTTTAATAGAGGTTTTACTGAATACAATACCCATGAAGAAAAAGATAATTACGCTAACTTCTTAGCTCCGGGTTTTGTGGGAAATCCAATTGGAGAGCTTATTGAAGTTCAAGATCACAACTTAGTATTTAAACTTAATGAAGGTATAACCTTAAATAATGGTGATTCTCTTAATTATTACCAGCCCAATGGTACCCTTGATGGGTTTAGAATAAGTTCTGCAAAGGATAATGTTGCAGAAATTTTTCAAGAACTACCATCCATCAAACCAGGAACAATCTTTTATCGCAATAAAGATGCATCTTTTGAGAAACTACTAAATAATAAATCTTCATCCAGACATTTAGCACTAAATATAACCTATAATGAAACAGCAACAGGTATTGAGCTTATTGGCACCGATGAGACAGCTACAACATTTAAGGTTACAAAAGAATTACCTGAACTAAATTCAGCACGTGATCTAGATAAACTTAAAACAAACTTAGTTGCAAAGATAGGACGTCTAGGAGATACACCTTATAGACTTGAAGATATAACTCTTAATTTGACTAATAATTGGTTCGTTCCAGTAAGCATTTTAAATGATACACGTAGAGAGCTTGTTCAAGGACTTAATACTCAAAAACAGGAACGTAGACAGCAAGTCAAACACGACTTTAAAAAAGCACCACAATTACCTAAGGCAGAAGCAGAGTTAGGATTTAGAGCTAACATATACAACAAAGAAGCTAAAAAGTTCTACGAAGAACATGGTGCAATAAATACT
>CAZTNG010000058.1:10802-14924 GCA_964615195.1 uncultured Enterobacterales bacterium | reverse complement strand
GCTATTTGTACAACAATTGTAGCAAAACAAGAAAAAGCTATAAATTATGATACATATAAAAGTTCACTAAATTAAAGTTACAAAGGAAGCAATATAGTACATGCAAGATCTATCTTTATGGATGTATATATCCTTAGCTTTGCTCGTATTTTTAGGAAGTTTAGTGGATGCTATAGCTGGTGGAGGTGGTATCATTACCTTACCAGCTTATATTATGGTAGGTTTACCTCCACATATGGCCTTAGGCTCTAATAAATTTAGCAGTTGTATTGGCACAGCAGTTTCCACTTGGAGATACTATCGTAAAGGGTTTGTAGATACATCTCTAATAATTTCAATCATTATAGTAACCATGTGTGGTTCCATTGCTGGTACCTACACCGTATTACTTATTCCAGCAGAAATACTAAAATACATAATGGTTGCAATTCTCCCATTTATAGCTATTTTTATCATGCGTAAAAAAAGCCTTACTAGCTATACTCAAAATCCCATTTTAGATAAAATACTACAAATTAAATTGTCAGTAATTGTTTTTACAATTGGGTTTTATGATGGCTTTTATGGACCAGGTACAGGTACTTTTTTAATTATTGCCTTAACATGTATATTACACATGACTGCTCAACAAGCAGCTGGAAATACAAAAATATCGAATTTAACTTCAAATGTTGCGGCAATGTTTATTTTTATAATAAATGACCAAATATGCTATCCACTTGCCGCTACAGCAGCAATATTTAGCATACTAGGACATTATGTTGGTTCATCTATTCTGATTCGTAATGGAAGCTCTATTGTTAGACCTATTATTGTTTTTGTATTAATTCTTCTTTTTATAAAAACAGCTAGTGATATATGGCTTAATTCATAATAATGATGATTATCATGTAAAAAAGGAGAGCTTAGCTCCCCTTTTTATGTATTAGTCATTGCAATTAAATCTACGATATCAATATTTTCCAAAATATTAATATCTAAAATTATTTACCTTGTCTCCATGGAGCCATTGCTCTATTAAAACGATAAATAACTTGATTACGACTTCCGCGAAATGGCAATGTTACATCTCTAAGCTCTTCAACAAATTTGCCATCGATCAAAACATCTATTAAATCTACGACCTCTTGCTGTTCAGGAGTGAGTTCATCCTTCAAATAGCCAGTCCACATCCAGATATCCTTGTCTGCAGAACATTCGGCTCTTACTCTTTCACACAAAGCCTTTACTGTTGGGATGTTATGAGGCAACAGAGGATCACCTCCAGAAATGGAAAGTCCACGACGATGTATTCGAGTATCATTTAAATCTGTAATTATTTGAGTTGCAAGCTCTTCAGTAAAGGGAAAACCTGAATTAATATTCCAAGTAGATTGGTTGTAACAGCCTTTACAATGATGTTCACAACCTGCCACAAAAAGAGTACATCTAGTCCCTTGACCATTAATGACATCTATTGGAATATATTTACAGTAATTCATGAAACTCTGTCTCCTTAGGCATATTTATTTACACAACTACATTGATTTCAGTAATGCATCATATTTTTTAATTTTATCTCTCAATTCTGCAGCCTTTTCAAATTTTAAAGCCTTTGCAGATTCCTTCATTTGCTCACGCAATTCATCCATTAGCTTTATTATTGCTTTTGGATCCAATAACGGATCATCTAATTGAGCTTGAATAACGGATTCATTTAAATCCTCGCCCTTTGAATCACCTAATTGCATAACGTCAACTATACGCTTATTTAACGCTTGAGGTATTATATGATTTTTTTCATTAAATTTTTGCTGTTTTTCACGGCGTCTTTCAGTTTCAGATATGGCAAGTGCCATAGAATCCGTTACCTTATCCGCATATAGTATAGCTTTTCCATTTAAATTTCTAGCAGCACGTCCTATTGTCTGAATTAATGAACGAGAGGATCTCAAAAAACCCTCTTTATCAGCATCAAGAATTGCAACTAGTGAAACCTCTGGCATATCTAAACCTTCTCTTAAAAGATTAATACCCACTAACACGTCAAATTTACCTAAACGCAAATCTCTAATAATTTCAATTCTTTCTACAGTATCAATATCAGAATGTAAGTATCTAACTCTAATATCATGCTCATTAAGATATTCCGTTAAATCCTCTGCCATTCGCTTTGTTAATGTTGTTACTAAAACTCGCTCGTTAATTTTTGCTCGTTTACGTATCTCACTCATAACATCATCAACTTGACTTGTCACAGGGCGAACTTCAATTAGAGGATCTATTAAACCTGTTGGTCTAACAACTTGCTCAACAACTGAATTTTCAGATTGCTCAAGCTCAAAAGCACTTGGAGTTGCAGATACATAAATTGTTTGAGGTTGAAGTTTTTGAAACTCATCAAACCTCAACGGTCTATTATCTAAAGCAGATGGCAATCTAAACCCAAACTGTACAAGATTCTCTTTTCTTGCTCTGTCGCCTTTGTACATTGCTCCAATTTGTGGTACTGAAACATGAGATTCATCTATTATCAATAAACTATTTTTTGGTAAATAATCAAACAAACAAGGAGGAGGATCTCCAGGTTTTCTGTTTGATAAGTATCGAGAATAATTTTCAATACCTGAACAATAACCTAACTCTCTAAGCATTTCTAAATCACAAGTTGTTCTTTCAGTTAAACGTTGTTCTTCAACAAGCTTATGCTGCATTAACAACTCATTGCGACGTATTTGTAAATCATCTTTGATTTCATAAACAGCCTTATCAATCATATCGTGAGGGGTTACATAATGTGTTTTAGGATATACAGTTACTCTTTGATAATCTTGAATGAATTTACCTGTCAAAGGATCAAAGCTTGAAATTCTTTCTATTTCTTCATCAAACAGTTCAATTCTTATAGCTTCATCTTCAGATTCTGCAGGGAATATATCAATCACATCCCCTCTTACCCTAAAATGTGCGCGACTAAAATCAATTTCATTTCTCGTATATTGCAAATCAGAAAGACGTAGAAGAATGTCCTTCTGCCCTATAATTTCACCCACACTCAAGTGAAGCATCATTTTTAAATATGTTTCTGGTGCACCTAATCCATATATAGCACTCACTGATGCAACTATAATCACATCATTTCTTTCTAACAGAGCTTTAGTTGCACTTAAACGCATTTGCTCTATATGGTCATTTACTTGTGCATCTTTCTCAATATAAGTATCAGATGCAGGAACATAGGCTTCGGGCTGATAGTAATCATAATAAGAGACAAAATACTCAACACTATTGTGCGGAAAAAATTCACGCATCTCTCCATAAAGTTGAGCGGCTAATGTTTTATTGTGCGCTAAGATCATCGTTGGTCTATTGGTATTGGCGATTACATTTGCCATTGTAAAGGTTTTGCCAGAACCAGTTACGCCCAAAAGTGTCTGTGCTCTTTTTCCTGCTAAAATACCTTTAGTCAACTCTGCTATAGCTTGTGGCTGATCGCCACTAGGCTTATAAGGAGCTACTAACTTAAATTTTCTGTCACTCTCAATCATAGAAAATGATAAATCTCCAATATTTAAGAAATATAAAACAAGCAGGTATATAAATAAAGCTTAATACTTAATAAGTAATTATGTTACATATTACAGCCATCTAAATAACTAATAAAAAGCTAACTAAATATCTAATTATTCATACTATACTGATTATTAACAAGTACTTCATCAAGCAACGTGATTTTTTTTATAATAAAGATTAAAAACTTAAAATATTGACTAATATTCGAACATATATTCAAAAAATTACATTTATATACATTTTTTTATTGACATTATTACCATACCACTTTAATATGCGCACCGCTCGCAACAAGCAAATTGTTGTGAAAATTTTTTAGTTCCTCCTTAGTTCAGTCGGTAGAACGGCGGACTGTTAATCCGTATGTCGCTGGTTCAAGTCCAGCAGGAGGAGCCAACTAAAAAAGCACAAAATCTATTCCTCCTTAGTTCAGTCGGTAGAACGGCGGACTGTTAATCCGTATGTCGCTGGTTCAAGTCCAGCAGGAGGAGCCAACTAAAAAAGCACAAAATCTATTCCTCCTTAGTTCAGTCGGTAGAACGGCGGACTGTTAATCCGTATGTCGCTGGT
>CAZTNG010000058.1:0-10702 GCA_964615195.1 uncultured Enterobacterales bacterium | reverse complement strand
AACGGCGGACTGTTAATCCGTATGTCGCTGGTTCAAGTCCAGCAGGAGGAGCCAATATAATTCATCAGCTCCCTCAATAAATTTTCATTAAATTCAATACATACTACTTAATTTATTGTCTATTCAATATGAACATATTTTCTATTATATTTTTGTAAAAATTTTAAGATTTGTTATAAATTAATAGTAAAATTAAATTTATTTTCAATAAGTTTATCCAATAATAAAGCTAAGATCAAAAAATCAGACTCTAGGCTTTTACTAGATATCTGTCATTTTATATAATGGAAAGCTAATCAGTTTTTTTATGAAACAAACACGCAGTTAGCTAATTACAAAAAAATTTATTAAAAATAACGCGTTTATTATCAAAGATATACTTTTTTATAATAATTATTATGTTATAATTTTGTTAATATTTTGTTTAAACAACAACTGACTACTATAATAAGCATTGCTTATATTAGGTTTCACGATCTAGAGTATAACTACTAGACGATATTTAGCTACGGGATATCAGGGAGTTCATACAGTATGCTGCAATCAGACTCAGCGTTAAAAAAAGGCATTTTATTTGCTATTATTTTCAGCTTAATTTATGTTGGGATATTATTTTACTATACCCGCTTAGACGTTGCTAAACAGACAGATAATATTAAAAATATCTTATCAACATCATATAATTGGGGAACTATTGACAATAATGATTGCAATGATATTTTTACTAAATTTAAACTTAACTCGCTTGTCGTAAATGAAAAAGACATTCCATTCTTTGATGCAAGTTTACCAATTTCAATTTTTGCACTTAAAGTATTCCCTATTTCAGCTAATTTTGAAATTTCTGGAAAAAGTGTTAGTTTCATAGCACCAACAGATGGCATATTGTTTAACTTTATTATTAAAGCTTTAATTGCTGCAGCATTTATATTTACTGTTACGTTACTTACAGCAAATATAGCTTCTAAAAAATCTGCACAACGTATTAGTGAAATTAAAAATGCAATTATAAGCAAGCGCTACGAAGATCTACCTTTTACAGACTTAACAGCAGAATTAACAAACAATGAAAAAGAGATGAATACAAAGCTGGCAGAAGCTGTTAAAAAAATAGAACATCTCGAAAATGCAGTTGCCATAGATGACATGACACAATTGTACAATAGAACTGTATTTAGACAGAATTTTGATAACACCCTCGCTAGTAATGGTTTTAACAATAAAACCAACCTATTAGGCATAATTAGGGCTTCAGAAATTCAGCAAATAAATACCGAACGTGGTTATCAAATGGGTGACAAATATATCCACGATTTGGCAGGTATGGTAAAAGTAGCAATAAGTCGTTTACCAACAGCATCTGCTTACAGAATATCAGGAAGTGATATTGCAATAGTTATGCTTGATGCTACCCTAGAAAATATTGATACAATCCACCGTGAACTAAAGGTTCAAGTTGCTGATTTCCAAAAAAACTATGATCTTAACAGCGTTTGTTATTGCGGCTTTACTCTTTATAAAACTAAAGAAGTAGCTGAAGATGTAATTTCTAGAGCAGATCTAGCTCTTGCTAAAGCACAAACAGGCCCAGTTAATGGCTATGTTGTACAACTTGAAAATGCCGAAGGCTATTTACAAGGTGAAATACATTGGCGTCAAACCGTAATGGATATCATCAATAGAAGAGCAATTACTCTTCTATATCAGCCAATTAAGAGTATGAACATATCTATTCGTTCATATGCTGAAGTATTTGCTCGATTCACTACTAAAAATGGCGAAATTCTTTCAACAGAAACTGTATTAGCAGCAGCGCAACGTCATGACTTACTTGTCAAACTTGAAGAAATGATTATTGATTTAATAATTAGCAAATATATTGCAATTAACAATCGCAACGTACGTTTAGGAATCAACCTTTCAGCAAATGCTCTTATTAGTACATCATTCTTACTTTGGCTTGAGAGAACCCTAGTTAGAAATTCAGATATAGCTGGTAATCTTGTATTTGAAATTAATGAAGAAATATTGGAAAGTAATTTTGTTGGAGCCGAACGCTTATTCTCAATAATTACTCGATCAGGAGCTTATACAAGTATAAGTCATTTTGGTAAAGGTATTGAATCATTTAGATTATACAGAGAATTAAAGCCAAATTACATAAAGCTTGATCCAAATCTATGTCAAGGATTTGATAAAGATTTATCATCACTACAGTTTATTCGCATGATTATCGAGGTTTCTCACCGCTTAGGCTGTGTAGTTGTAGCTGAAGGTGTTGAAAACACAGCTCAACGCCAACAACTTGAAACTTTATATGTTGATGCTATTCAAGGTTACCTTATTGCAAAACCAGAAGAATTAACCGATAGCATTGATATTGCACCTAAATCAACGATAAGTGCTAATAGTTACTTTGGCTAATATTATTTAACCTATGCTTAAGCCGGAACTACAATCCGGCTTTTGTGGTTTGGGACTCGCATATGTATTACATTAGTTTACCATTTTCTCGTCAAATATCTATAAATCTATTTGTAAGTCTTTTACTAACAATGGTATGCGCTTTTATTGTTTTCCAAGGTGCTGCATACAAAGATATTTCAGATAAACATGAAATTGTTAGACAACAAGTTACTCAAGTATCAAAGTTTATTGAAAATAAAGCTCAACAACAGATAACTTCTTTACTCAAAGATATAATCGCATTTCCTCATACTAACATTTATTTACCACCTGATATCGCCTATATAGAATGGCATAATAATTTTGATGAAGATGCATCTTATACTCAATATGTAAGTGATTGGCCTTTTGAATATTCTGCTATTAATAATTTTAAACAAAGTAGTTTTGCTCATAAGAATGATGCCAATTTGGAGTTCATATGCTCTGTTGACTGTTTTCTATTTGTTTACCGTAAATACACAATCTTAAATCATCATGGATATGCTATTTCAGCAATTAAAACTGATTCTTTCAGTTTTATGACAGCTAGCCTAAATGATTTACCAAACCTGCACCTAATAACAAATAACGATAAAGCAGATTGGCTAGACGCCAAAGTTTCAAAAAAGAATTTTGCCAATATTATTGCTCTTAATCATAATAATATTACTTTTTCTCGCTTAGATACAATAACTAAAGAGCTTGGTCCAAACCCAACCTACAGGGATATCGTAAACAAACTTATTGAAACAAAACATCTAGGTGAGCCCGTTTTTACTCCTATAAAGTTCCGCGGTTTATTCGTCGGCTATAATGCGACTTTTGCACAACCTATTACATTTCTAAGTAGCATTAAATCAGGAATATTTTACGAATTTGGTTTCACTTTATTAGCAACAGTAATGCTCATAATTTTACTGTGTTATCATTTGTTTAATATCATTAGACTAATAAAATTTTTAAAGCGCAATCGTATTCGTCTAGCAAAATATGCGCACTTAACCAAAGCCAATAATACTGATGAGATATTCACACTATTGCAATATCTAGATAAATCACTAACTTCTAATGAACAACGAGACAATGAAATTGAATCGTTGAACCACAGAATGTCTTTATATAGTAATTATGATCCTATTACTAGTCTACCTAATGTAGAGTGGCTAAAAGAACAAATTACACATAGACAAGCAGAATTCAAAATGGATAATAGTGTAAATATTTACCTCATCGAATTCTGTCCAAAAATTGAATCTAACGTATTTGCTAACGGATATAATAGCAGACAACTAACTAATGAAATTCAAACTGTACTAGCAGATGATGATAGATTAGCTACTATGGGTGAAGGTGTATTTGCTATATTAACCACCTCTTGTCTTGATATTAATTCAGTTTATAGTTTGTTAGATAATATTAAACAACGCATATTTGCATACTCCCAAGGTAAATCTCAAAATCTGTATGCAGGTATAGTGAGAATTGTAAGTGCAACTATTCCACCAACAAGACTACTTGAAAAAGTACAATTAGCTTACAACTCTAGTTGCAACAATAACTCTTCAGAAAACTATACACTTTTTAATGATAGCTTAAAGCAAATTAGTGTTTCAGATTCTATTTTTGAAGTACATATGCGTAAAGCAAAACTTAGTGGAGAAATTACGACAAGCTATAAAGTTATTCACAATCTGCGTACAAATCGATGTGATGCAATTGAAGCAAGAACTGAATGGCACAAAGACAATGAGATTCTAGCACTTGAAGATTTTACTGATGAATTTATAGGCTGCGGAATAAATATTGAATTTGGATATTGGAAAATAGAAAACTGCCTAAGTGATTTACATCTATTAGACAATAAAACTTCTCTGCATCTAAATATCATTATTCCACTAAATTATGGTCAATTAGTTGATCCAAATTTATTTAGTTTTATGGACGTAACTACAGTCAAATACCACATATTACCGTCTAGAATCTTCTTCAAGATTAATGAAGACGCAGTAAGAAGTGATATCATTGGAGCGTTAGGGGCTATTCAAGCAATAAACCATAATGGCTTTAATATTCATGTTGAAAACTTTGGTCCTAATTACTTTAACACCAAATTTATTATTTCTAATAATATATCCTCAGTAAGTATTCTAAGTAGCATAGTGAAACGAATCACCATGACAGAATATGACCGTTACATGATTACTGAAAACATTAGAAATGCCCTTCTTACAAAATCATTTAAAATTATTGCTGAAGGAATTGATAGTCCAGTACTCGTCAAAATAGTTGAATCCATTGGCGTTGAATTTGTTACAGGAAACTTGTATCCTGAAAATTCAAGTGTCAATGAATTGATAAAATATTTAAATAATAACTAAATATAATATTTTTGTGTCTAAATAGGAAAGCTGAGATTAACAGCTTCCCTTTCTCATTTCGAAAATGCAATATTCTTTCAATTAAATAAATATTGATTAGAATAAAAATCGTGAATAAATTTGTTAGGATATAAATATATGAATGAACAAAAAGCACCAACAAATGAACAATTAGAAAAACAAGCACAGAATTATAATGACAAATCGTTCTTAAATAAGATCAAGCTTTATGGCAAAAAAATTGGTGCCGAAATTGTTTATAAAGCGCTACAACTTTTTTATCTTCTTAAAAAGAAAGAAGTCCCCCTAAAAGTAAAACTAACTATTGCTGGTGCTCTAGCATATCTAGTTCTTCCCTTAGATCTTATTCCTGATTTTATCCCTATTGTTGGCTTTGGTGATGATGCTGCCGCTATTTTAAGTGCAATAGGTATGGCATCAATATATATTGATGAGAAT
Source organism: uncultured Enterobacterales bacterium (assembly GCA_964615195.1). Taxonomy (GTDB): domain Bacteria; phylum Pseudomonadota; class Gammaproteobacteria; order Enterobacterales; family Succinivibrionaceae; genus HGM20899. The sequence goes on along the minus strand of CAZTNG010000058.1, from coordinate 5,417 downwards.
ATTAACGAAAAAGCCAAAAAAAAGTTTGATGCAATATTTGGAGAAGGATCATTAAACAATACAACTTTTTTAAAGCATTAATTTATAATATTTAATCAAAACGTCTGCAGGAATCTAACTTTTAACCATAAAAAAATACCTATTCTAGAGTTAAACTAAAATAGGTACTTAAATAAATAGATTCTTTATAAAGATATAGCTAGCTCTTACTTATGAGCATTAGCAAATTTATCCATAAATTCTACCAATGCTTTAACACCTTCAATAGGCATTGCATTGTAAATGCTTGCACGCATACCACCAAGAACACGATGTCCCTTAAGGCCAATTAAACCAGCTTCCTTAGACTTAGCTAAAAACTCTTGATCTAATGAGCTATTCTTTAAGAAGAAAGGAATATTCATACGAGAACGACATGAACTATCAATGTTATTAGAATAGAAATCACAGCTATCAATGAAATTGTACAACAATTCAGCTTTAGCCTTATTGCGTTCTTCCATAGCGCTAACACCACCTAATTCCTTAATCCACTTAAATACAAGTCCTGATAAATACCAAGCGAAAGTATTTGGAGTGTTGAACATAGAATCATGTTCAAAAGTCACCTTAAAATCAGAAATAGCAGGGCAGAAAGATTGAGCATGACCAATAAGATCATCACGAACAACAACAATACCGAAGCCTGATGGTCCTATATTCTTTTGAGCACCAGCATAAACAATACCGTACTTAGTTATATCTAAAGGACGTGAAAGTATGTCTGAAGAAGCATCTGCAACTAAAGGAACATTACCAGTTTCTAAACTATTGAACAACTCAATACCATGAATTGTTTCATTTAAGCAACAATGTACATAGTTAGCACTAGTATTAAGCTTTAATGCAGAAGTATCAACAGTTACTAAACCAGAAGCATTAACAGAGTCAGCCTTTAACTCATTAACCTTTGTATATTTCTGACCTTCAGTAGCAGCATAGCCAGACCAAGCACCAGTAATGATATAATCAGCACAACCCTTAGGATCAGCAAGATTCATGGCAACATTAGCAAACATGCCACGTCCACCGCCATGCATAAATAATACTTTATAGTTATCAGGAAGATTCATCAAATCACGAAGATCTTGAACCGCTTCTTCCGCCATAGCAACGTATTCTTTTGAACGATGAGACATTTCAATAATGCTTACGCCCAAACCATTGTAGTTAAGAAAGTCCTGTTGAGCCTTTTGCATCACAGCTTCTGGCAACATTGCAGGACCTGCTGAGAAATTAAAAACTTTACTCATTTAAGCTTTACCTGTTGTTTGTTTTACTTTGGTATAAACCACAAGAGCGGATTATTACTAATCCGCCCTAATCTTAATTATTACTCTTCTTTTGAAGGTTCTTCGCTTGAAGGTTCTTCATTTGAAGTTTCAGGAACATCTGCATCCATAGACTCTATATCTGGCGTATTATCAACTACACCTTCAATATTTTCTGATACATCACCTTCCACTTTGTCAACTTCGCTCACAAGTTCTTCGTCATCTTCACCTATAACGCGTTCCATAGAAACAAGCTTAACATTGTCATCAAGTCTAATTAACTTAACTCCCTGTGCATTTCTGCCTGTTCTAGAAATTTGCTTGATGTAGGTACGAATTAACACACCGCCATCATTGATCATAATAACTTGATCATCTTCAGCTACTTGAATAGCTCCGATCACATTACCATTTCTTTCACTAGTCTTAATAGCTATAACGCCCTTACAGTTACGTGAACGAAGTGGGAATTCTTCAACATAAGTTCTCTTACCGAAGCCATTTTCGCAAGCGATAAGTACATCCTTTATCTCAGGATCAATTACAATCATAGAAACTAGTTTTGCATTCGGCGTTAATTTTATTCCACGAACACCTGCAGCTACACGCCCGCAAGGTTTAACACCACGATTTGCTGAACTTGTTACAACAACATCTTCGTTATCAGAATCTGTTGTTTCTGCATCAGAATTTTCAACATCTACTTCTTCGCTAGCAACTTCTTCATCACTAACTTCTGCAACTTCTTCTACACTATCATCACCGTCATCATCATATCCAGGATAATATTCATTAAAGAATGATGCAAAACCAGCAGAGCTGAACAATGCAATTGTATCATTACCAGTTGTCAAAGCTACGTTTACAAGTTTATCACCTTCAATTAAACGTATAGCTTTCAAACCATTAACGTTCACATTGCGATAAGCGAATAGCTTGGTCTTCTTGACTAAACCTCTTTCTGTTGCGAAGAATAAATAACGGTGTTTATCAAACTCATTAACAGGTAAGATTGCTTGTACAGCTTCATTTTCTTCAAGACGAAGCAAATTAACTATTGGTCTTCCCTTAGTGTTTGATGTAGCTAAAGGTAAATCATATACCTTTAATGAGAACACCTTACCTAATGAAGTAAAGCATAGTATCGTATCGTGAGTATTAACCACGTACATACTATCAATAACATCTTCATCCTTCATCTTCGCAGCACGACGACCACGACCGCCACGAGCTTGAGCTTCATACTCAGCTAAAGGCTGGTACTTAATATAACCAGCATGAGATAAAGTAATTACAGCAGATTCAGCTTCAATTAAATCAGCCTTTGTAATTTCTGAAGATTCAGCAACTAAAACACTACGACGCTGATCACCATAAGTATTACGAATATAAACAAGTTCTTCACGAATTACTTCAAGCAAACGTGTTTCAGAATCAAGTATACGTAACAAATCCTTAATTTGAGCAACAAGATCTTGATACTCAGATACAATCTTGTCATATTCTAGACCTGTTAGTCTATGTAATTGCATGTCAAGGATAGCTTCGCACTGAGGATCTGAAAGGAAATACTTACCATCATGGCAACCAAATTTTTCAGCAATTGTATCAGGCTTACAAAGTTCGGAACCATCAGTAGCTCTTTCAATAAATGAATCTAACATGCCATAATCCCAACCATGCTCCATCAAGTGAAGCTTAGCTTCAACACGATTAGAACTATTACGGATTATGTGAATAATTTCATCAATATTCTTTAATGCAACAGCAAAGCCCTCTAACTTATGAGCTCTATCTCTGCACTTTCTTAAATCATAAACTGTACGACGCGTTACAATTTCACGACGATGTTTTACAAAAGCCTGTAATATCTGCTTAAGTGTTAAAACCTCTGGATGGTTATCAACAAGCGCAAGCATATTGATACCAAAGGAAATTTGCATCTGTGTATGCTTGAATAACTTGTTAAGAACAATTTCAGGTGATTCACCACGGCGTAGATTAATAACCACGCGAACATCATGATCTTTGCCTGAGTAGTCATAAATTTCAGTAATGCCTTCGATAATCTTATCGCGAACACATTCACTAATTCTTTCAACTAAACGTTTTTTACTTATTGTATAAGGGATTTCATCAATAACAATACTTTGCTTGCCATCTTCTTCCCCTTCAATATGAGTCTTTGCACGAATAACTGCTCGGCCATTACCAGTAGCATAAGCTTCTCTAATACCACTTGTACCATAAATTATGCCACCAGTAGGAAAATCAGGAGCTTTGATATACTGCATTAAACCATCTAAATCAATATCTGGATTGTCAATTAATGCCAATGTAGCATCTGTAACTTCAGTAAGATTATGAGGTGGAATACTTGTTGCCATACCAACAGCGATACCTGATGTACCATTTACTAACAAATTAGGAAATTTATTAGGCATTACTACAGGAATTTGCTCAGTATTATCATAGTTAGGAGTAGTATCAACGGTTTCCTTTTCTAAGTCTGCAATCATTTCATTTGCAATCTTAGACATACGAATTTCGGTATAACGCATTGCTGCGGCTTTATCACCATCAATGTTACCAAAGTTACCCTGACCATCGACTAATGGATAACGCATTGAGAACGGCTGAGCCATACGCACAAGAGTTTCATAAACTGCAGTATCACCGTGCGGATGATATTTACCGATAACGTCACCGACAATACGTGCAGACTTCTTTGTCGGGGTATTGATGAAATTTTTCAGTCCGTACATCGCAAATAACGAACGGCGGTGTACAGGTTTTAAACCATCCCTCACATCAGGCAGCGCACGATCAACAATTACACTCATCGCATAATTAATAAAAGAAGTTTTTAATTCCTCTGTGATCTTTACTGGTCTGATATTTGAGGAAGGATTGGACTGAGTAGTTGAATTATCACTCATCTTCTATTCTCAATATAAATAAACAACAAAATAATTTTGATGTATTATACCACAAATGGCATTTTTTATCTAACTAATATAGCCCTTAAAATTGCTATTTATTAGCTTTAAACTATCTTTATTCACAATAAATCTAGTATTATTTTTTCAAGTCCAAAATCGGCCACTAAAAATAAAAAAAAGCCGACGTTAATACAAAATTTAAGTAATTAAATATTAACGCCGAGCTTATCAAGAAATCAAAATAAACTAATATCTACACATCTTATTGAATAAGTGTATCTGCTTCTGACTTCAGTTTTAAATTAAATTCTATATCATTCTTAGCTTCACTAAATTTCTTTTTTAATTCTTGATTCATGCGATCCAAATTAATTTTAAAAGCGTTTAGCCAATGTCTAGTAGCAGCCGCCATTCCCTTATTAGTAGATTTTGTTTCAGAAGATATTGTTGTTGAGTAATCACCAGCTGTAATAACAACATCCACATTTACATTAGTATTTATTCTAGCAACTAATATATCGGAATCAGTCCAACCCCAGAAATTTTTAATATTAACAGTAGCATGGGCAGTATTTTCATCCGCCATTAACGGGTTAGCTATAACTACAAATCCAGCGTCATTTAATGATTTCTTTACGACAGATTCAACAATTCCATTAACTGTCTGACCATTAGCTAACACTATGTCTCCTAATGTTTTATCAACAGCATTTCCCTTCCTTGCAATTAATGATTCACGTGAATCAATGTAATCACCATTAACTGATGGAACTTTAGGATCTGACGCATCAAGAATAAAATTACGTTGATCATTAACCGAATCTATTACTATCTTTTGCCCAACTGTATTTTTCTGGTAATCCGTACTATTTTCATCAAGATTTAATTCACCACGACCAAATGCACAACCACCTAATAAAATTAAAGCAAACCCTAACACTAACATTCTGCCTAAGCTAAACATATCATTCACCCTACTAAATTAGCTTTTTAGACCTAAATTTATATAAAAAACATTTAAAACGAAGTTCTTTATTACATGTAGCATATTATAGCACCTTAAACACTTTGATTAATCAAATTATATGTATGTGCAACACGTAAAAAATGTAGAAAATTATTAAAAGGAACATTCTGTAAAAAGAAAAACTAGCTACAATTT
>CAZTNG010000057.1:0-14976 GCA_964615195.1 uncultured Enterobacterales bacterium | reverse complement strand
TTATCGTCTTCTATGATCTTGGTGTATTTTTCTAAAATTTCAGCATAATTTTTTGTTAATGTATCATTATAATTTTTAGTATAATGCATCATGTTTCGTATTTCCTTTAAGTCCTGCCAACACTTGTTTATATTAGGAAACATTATGTAAAAATCTCGTATAATATTACTATTTGCTAATGGATTGTCCTTTTTATTGTCAATTTTTGGGTCATTAGCAAATTTCTTCAAAAATTTTTGTTGAGATTGGTCATCCTTTGCACATAAAACGTTAGAGGATTTTAAACTTGAGGCACATTCATTAATTAAATAATTTTCTGAACTACCTATAGTTTTACGTATTTTTAAAAACTCTTGACCATGATTTTTACATACTGATGTAAATGCCATAAAAACTTGATTTCGTATGTAATAGGCCAAGGATTGTAAAGTTTCATATAAATAACAACTTGATTTGTACGTATCAGGCATTGCATTTTGAGCTTTCTTTAATAAATATTTTACTCTCTTTATTTTATCATTTGTTGTTTCATAAAAATCAAGAAAATCCAATCGTGAATCCAATTCATGGGAAATTAATTTTAATATAGGAGGCAGTGCATCTTTTAATTGTTCATATAATTTGGCAAATTCTTGAAGATCGTTCATATATTTATTAGTAAATGATAAATTATCGCATAAAGCCCCCCTCTTTATATACATAATTAATTTTTCTTTTTGAAGTAAATTGTTATCCTCAAAAAGTGGAATCAAGTGCTCCAAATTTGAATCCTTTGTGTACTTTGCAAGTGCCATTGAATTTTTAGTCAAATTATCGAGTACATTCATTTTCAAAATTGTACCTTTACCATTTAATGGTTGGTATGAATTAAAAAGCTCAGATAATTTTAATAAACAATTTGATGCTTTTTCCTTATCACTATAGGATGCTACTGCAACAATTTTTCTTTTTAATGAATTTATTTCCCTAACAAATTTATTTTCAACCACAGTTTTATCACATAAGTCATCATTTAGAACACCATAATATATATCAGCTATTTTTAGATTATATGACTCTCTTAAAGCCGCTAATGATGTGTATGTAGCCATTGGCATGGATCTAAATCCATGAGTCATATCTAAGTAAATACGATTAGCATTCTTTAATGAATTTTCAATTTGTTTATAAAAATAGAATGTATCATCTTCAGTGATTAATTTTTGTTTTAAAACTAATAATTCAAGTGTAAACCCTATTTCTAATTTATTATCCTCAAAGAGTTTAGCAATGGTATCCTTGGTATCACCTTTCATCATTTTTTGATAAATACCGTCATCAAGAATTTCAGAAGCTTTATGTGCAATATTTTTTAAGGTTATATTATTAGCAAATTCTTTTGCTAATTCTAATTCTCTAAAAAATAACATCCAATCACTAGTTTCAGAACCCACAATTACATAGCGATTTATCTTATTGTCATGCAAGAGTTTTGCAGCTAAAGCATTTCCTAAAAAAGCAACGTTCTTTAATGTTAGATCACTAGCTTTTGTACTAAAGCTGTAATCCATAATTTCATAACTACCAGAACCTATAAAAGATATAAATACATTATCTTTATTATTTATTGAATTTTGACTTTTATTAAATTCACAACCAAAATCAATCATAAATTCTTTTAAAGAATTATAAAAATTATCATTTTTTAAAAGTTGGGTTAGTTTTGCCTCATCCTTTTCTAAGGATTCCTCTTTATCATTCATATGTACTAGGATTGCACGATGAATATTTACAATATTAACATACATATTGTAAAATTTCGTGCCATAATATTTTATTAAATGTGTACGTATGGCTCCTTTTTTTTCATTAACTTTAATTAAAGTAGGATTGGCATTACAAACCTCTTCTTCAATTAATGAAACAATAGTATTAATAGCACGAAAATAATTATGTTTTTCAAATTGCAATACTGCTAAAGCTTTTAACGATTTTAGTTGATCTGGGTGTTTTAAAATGTCAATATGTAAATTTAATCTATCATTTATTCCACCAATAACATGATTTTTATACACTATTTTATTTAAATCTTTAGCAAAATCCCTTGCATCATTATTTTTAACAAAGTCTTCTCGTATGGATATATCTTCTACGCATTGTGTAGATGTCTTATCAAGATAATCTTTAAAAACATTAACTTCAGCTGATACGTCATAACATGAAATATTCATAGCTTGCTTAAATATATCGTCACAGCATTGCAAGGTACAAACATCATATACATTGTTTTTTTGTACATCTTTTGGAGACTGAACATCTACATCTTTTAATATTTCCATAGCTTTATCATGTAAAGCTTTAAATTTTGTGGTATCACTTGATCTTGCAGCTCCTAAAACATTACTAACTAAAGAATTTGCTTTTTCAAAAAGAGATCTATCTGGCCCAATTTTAGTACCAACACTTTTGTCAGTAACCTGACCATAGAATATGGTTTTTAAAGTAACTTCTTTATTCAATAATGCAAAGCTTTCTATTGCAAAAAAAGCTAGCATTGGCATCAGACGAAAACCATTAGTAATATCTAAATATAAATTAGTTTTTTCAGAAAAATCCTTATAACTACTAATCTTTTTAAAAATTCTTGAATAACTACTGTCTAAATCCATTGATGCAATATTAGTATCATGCAATTCAAAGCTAAATTCAAAATTTTCACATGATTTTTTTATGCACTCATTTATGCTATCTTCCAAAGATTTTAGCAATTCTGGAGTTATTACTTCCTTAGGAGATAAGTTTGATGTTAAGCCTTCAAAATATTTTGGGTCTTTAAGCTTTGCTTTGTTTGTATTTGAAAATATTTTGTAAGCCTTATTTATGTAATCAATCCAACTACTTTCTTCTGTTCCAAAAATAACAAAACGAGTAACATTAATCTTTTTTGTTTCTAAATAATGCTTAAAAGCTACCGCTGTATAATTAGATTCAAATTGTTTATTATCTGAAAATTTGTACATCACTTTTGTATAACGACTATTTCCTAAAAAGGAGATAATGATGTTTACTTCTTTAGGTTTAACATTTAAATTTTGCATAAAAAATCCACTATAAAACTTAACTTTATGTAATTATAAGCATATATAATATATGTTGTGAATGATCTCTAATATATAACGCGTAATTATTTTCTTTATGTATTACTCCCTCTCATGAACTACCTATTTTAGTTGCAACTTTTAATCTATTACTCTCAAATCAAAGCAAATTCTCTGTTGCAAAAAATAGTGTTAAAAAAGATTGTTCTAACAAAGATACTAATCGAACAATTAGCTAATTGAGTATTGTTAATTTGGTCAAAAAGCTATATTCTAAATTCATAGATTTAGAATAAGAATTTAAGATAAGTTGTCTATGAAACCGATAAAATTTTACTAAAAAAACTAAATATTTTTTTCTGCGACTTTTGGTTCTGATATTTCTTGTGCATCTAAATCATTATCAGTTTCATCGCTTTCCGCATTTTGTTGATTCTCTTCATCAAGTTCTTTTTCATCAATTTCAGAATTAAAATTACACTGATAATACATTCTTGATTTGTCATTTACATTTGAAAGATCTAAATCTGGAGCAATTTTTAAATCCGCACAACCTAGGAACATTGAATTTGTACTTTTAACGCAGCTTGTATCAAATTTAGGAACCAATTGTAGAGATTTACAGCCTTCAAACATGCTACTCATATCTCTTACTCTTGAGGTCTTAAATTCTGGAACAAATTGTAATGATATGCAGTTTTGAAACATATGACTCATATCAACAACAGCTGAAGTATTCATTATTGGCACTATTTGTAAAGATTTGCATTCATCAAACATAAAGCTCATGTTTGTTACCTTCGCAGTATCAAACAACGGAACAGATTGTAAGCAGGTGCAATTGAAGAACATGCCATTCATATCTGTTACCTTTTTAGTATCAAATAATGGAATACTCTGTAATGAAGAATAACATTCATAAAACATATTACTCATGTCTGTTACGTTCTTCGTATTGAATAATGGAACAAATTTTAAATTATCGCAATTTTTAAACATACCACTCATATTAGTAACTTTCTTGGTATTAAATAATGGCACCTCAGTTATTTTGCTACAACCTAAAAACATAAAACTCATTTTTTCAGCAGATGATGTATCGAATAAAGATATGCGTTGCAAAGAAGAACAATCTAAAAACATGCCTGTAAAGTCTTTAACATGACGTGTATTAAAAATAGGAATTTCCTCTAAGCCCTGACACTTAGCAAACATTAAACTCATATCAGTTATATTTCTTGTATCAAAAACAGGTAAACTCTTTAAATAAGTACATGAATTAAACATGTTAGATAGGCTTGTAACAACTCCACCTAACTTAATTTCAAAAGGAATTGCCGTTAAAGCTTTTCTTCTGTTTGCTTTGTAAAAAGGATTATTCGTAGCCATCCAAGATAAGTAGCTATTCTTACTTTTATCTGTTTTTACATTATATCTACGAGTAAATTCATAATTAATTGTTAATGTTTCAATTTCATTAGCAATAATTGCATTAACAACTTCTTCTGTAAGATCAGCAGATGAATTAAGAACTGGACTTATTTTACTTTTCTTTACGCTTGCAATCTTGTGAGGTTCTGCTTTTGAGTTTTTAGACTCATTTTTTGCTTTTTTGAGATTCTCTAAATTCTGTTTATCAATTTCTTTTATTTTTTCATTTTGGTGTTCTGTAAATTTCTTTTCTTCGATAATTTGGTCGTGGAGTTTTTGTTCTTTTTCTATTTTTAATTGAAGTTCAAGCTCTTGCTTTATTTTATCCTTTAAAATCTTTTCGTGACGATTTTTTTCCTTAAGAATTCTAACTAATTGCAATTTTTCAAATTGCATCCTAGCTTGATGCATTTTGCGCATGAACAGGGTACAAATCCAGTAAAATATAATAGCTATTGCAAAAGCAACTAAAAAATTCATATGAACCACCCTAAATCTTATTTAAAACAAAAATTCCATGTATTTAGTATTATTGTAAAAGTCATCTCGTTCTAATTTTAATAGCGTTATTTTTCATAACTGCATTTCTAAATATTATCATTTAATAGGGATTTTTTTGCTAAATTAAGTATTTTTATGTTTATTAATAGAATAAGAGTCAAATTTTTTTAACTAAAGGATATTTTAGCACCTATTTTTTACTAAAAATTTACAAACAAAGCTTTGTTTTGTAAACATTAAAGCTATTTAATGTTTTCTTGATCTTTGTAGAAAATACATTGCTTACAACTTCACAAAAAATAGCCTCAACCTTTGGGATTTGCTTTATAATTTTAGAAGTTCTACCTCTTTTTCTGATATAACATCGAGCAAAATCGCTGCTCTAATAATTCTTAAGCGTAATTCATGATCCTGTAATAATGAATTAGCTACTATGGCATAATGTTGTTTACTATCTGGAGCTATTAGTGCAATAGTAGGAACCGAAACTACACCAGAAGCTGCAGCTACACCTGTATCATTTACTTGTCTATAAGCATTAAGCTCTGGAATAAATTCACCATCTAACGAAATCCCTAAAACCTTAAAGCCAACTTTAGCTAAATCGTTTACCTGTCTAATTGCTAAATGACAATAGTTACAGCTGCCTTTATAATAAAAGAATATTCCTGCTTTTGCTGAAATCTTTTCTAGTATTTGTTGCTCAAATTTATCACTCGTTTCATTCTTAATTTGCGCAGCCTGCGGGTATTGTGCCCTTTTACCTAATTCATCAAATTCACTACCTAGTAATGGTAATCGTTGAGCAATTATAGAAAATCTCTCGCTTTTATCCATTGCCATCTTTTGTAATAAAAAGTAATTCCTTACATTATCTATAGAAGGTTCATCTAGAGCAATATCTAATGCCTTTGGCAACATTATTCGCAATGTCTCAGCTGTGTATTTACTATCATCACTAAATTGTTTTGTATTGTTTATATTTGCATTGATTTCTGGTTCTATTTCTTTTATGGAATCCTCTTTCTTTGGCTCTTCGTACCAAAACCACCCACGATGTGATTCTAAATAATAGCTATCCGCTGCTATTACATTACTAATTTGTGATATGCAAAATAATAGAATTACTAATTTATAAACTAGAATTTTTTTTGCAAGCCTGTAAACTTTATTTGTGGCATCAGATTTCATAAAAATATCCATTTAATCTAATTTAACCATTTCCTAACTTTGCTATGTAATATTGTTTTTTATGTTTTACTCTAATTCCTGTTCATTTAGATCTAATGTAAAGCCTTGAGTAATAATAAGATCTATTTTTCGAGCAGCATCTATTTCTAACACAGGAAACATGTCCTGAGCTAATTTTAAATAAAATGAAGCTATTCGCTCTAAAGCTTTTGAGGAACCAGCAACAGCAGCTCCTTGCAATGCTTTATTGTTATAAACACTTTGATACTGAGTTTGATCACTACTTGAAGTGCTTATAACAGGTACTGGATTAACATCAAATGCTCCTGATAAACCTTCTAAAAAACCGGCTAGTAATGACCTTGCAATCAGCTTTCCTTGTTTAGATACCAATCTTCCACGTAATCCTGCTTTACCATCTTCGCCTGTTGCATAAGCACTCAATTTAGCTTCAACAGCTCTACCTGATTTTGTAATACAACTTATGTTTTCAGCACGTAAATACACTCGTTCTGAGCTCATATCTCCAAACCCTGCTGCAATAACAAAGCATTCACGCAAATTCAAAGTGAATTCATTAGGTAATAATGCTTCTTTATTGATATTTATTAGAACAGGGAATGGTTCATTTTTAGCATTCTCTTGTGTTGGAGCGTCCAATCCTGTAATCAACATACCACTTAAAATAGTCCCCGCTGGTATATAAGCCCTATCCTTTTCATTTACAGTATTTATATTTTTCTTATTTACTAAATTTGTCGATGCATTATTGTTATTATCAGCTTTTTTATTGATAGTTTTATTTAATACAAAACTATCCTGAGTAAGCAAATTATTATTTTCTTTACTATTACTGACATGGTCATCGTATGAAAGACTTCTGATTATGATTTTTGATTGCTCCTTTGCACAATTGCCATTTGGACAATTAACTAAGGTCCCATCATTGCTTTTTGTATTATCATTGGTCGGAATGAGTCTAGATGAATTTGCATTATTATCTTTTTGTTGTTGAGCTATATTTTTAGGAAGCATAGTCTTAATCATTCTAAATTCACTTATTAGGTCTTGCATTTCCTTAAGTTTGATATTTAAATCTGTATCATTAAGACCATTAACTTTTAAAAGCCCAGCGTTTTTTCGTATTAATTCTAATTCTCTACGCATAGACTGTAGCTCGCGATCAAGCTTTTCTTCTCTTTCGTGAACAAGCTTTAAGTTTGCCGCGATACTGTCAACGCCAATTTCACGGGTGTTCATATCAGTTAAAACATGTTTAACGACATTATCCTCTCGTCTATTTTTAGCTTTATCAGCTGGATTAACAAGCATAACGATTAGCACTAAAATCACTATGCCTACGCACCATACAAGTAGCCTTTTTTGTTTAGGAGTTATTTTTTCAAACATCGATATTACCTCTGTATATCTATAACTAATACATACTTACTACCATTAGCCTCTAATTCATTAGTATTTAGCACGCTATATGCTATATACTCATTAGAGCATGTAATATTAGTACTAATGTTTAATGGATTAGTAATAGCGAGAAGGTAAAGTCTATATTTATCTGTTTGAACAATTGAAACTAGCTCTTCATTGAGGCTACTGCCACATATCTTTACCGACGATGACTCAAAGTCTGTTATTTCTATACCATTACGTAAAAGATCATCATCATTGTTTAGGAGATTAAACCAAAACTCTTTTACAATTAACGATATATCTTCCTCATAATTGTTTGCCGTTTTATTAGCTTCATTATGCTGCGTATTATTTAAGCTTTTATCTTGGTAGCCACTAGGCAAAGGAACAAAAATATCTTGAGATTTTATATCTGTTGGAATAAGTGTAACTAGATAATTTAACTTACCTTCAGGTTCCGAAACAAAAATGGTTATTGGTTCATCGCTATCTGGTAAAACATAAATAGCCTTTTTGTCTACCTTTAATTGAGCTGAACTAATTGTATTTATATTCAAATTATTCACCGAAAAATTTATTCTATTTAAATTTTTACGTGAAATCTCATACTCAAATTCTAAATCTGCAGCAAAACATTTAGAGGTTAATAAATATATTATCCAAATAGTAATTACTAAAAACTTGTTGAAAGTAATTAACCTTTTACGCAAAATATTAAAATAATTTAAACTCTGTCGAATAGAAAGCATTATTTATTGCCCCTTTTATCTCGATTTTTTGATTTTTCTAGGCGTTCTTTTACCTTTAGGGTTTGAGCTCCACCAGGATAAGTATCTATCCAAGTAAGCAAAGGTCTAAAATCATCCATTTCAACTGCAAATTCATATGTTCTTTGCATGATTTTTTCATCTCCTGTTGGACCGACAACAATACCCTGCCCACTCACAAATACCAATCCTGTTTCTTCTTCATATTGCACAAGTTTTGGTTCAAAACGCATACTTATATGGTCTACCATAATTTGTTGAGTTTGTAGTTCTAGCACATTAACAAATTGTTGATACACACTTGGTGCTAGTAATGGTTCTAATGAGGTACGAATAAACTGCAAATTTTTAGGTGAAACATTACCTATTAATTCAGCAATGAATAATCCCCATGCCTTCATATAGCCTTCAGTACTTTTACCAATTGTTACCCTCACTTCCTCTGTTAAATGAGGAGGTACTAAAATAACACTGTCATGTCTATTTGCTAGTGTAAATACTAATATTGCATTAGTAAGAGTCATTAATGCCAATAAGCAAACTGCTATTGCTGCCGTTATTCTTGAGCCTTGATATGATGTTAAAAATTGCTTGTAATTCATTAACAAAACTCCCGTTCAAAGGGATTAGGCTGAGTTTTGGCATTAGAGAAAGTTAGCCCATGCCAATACAACCAATGATTTACAAAGCCATCTGCATTTTGATCTAAATATCTGCGATATACTTTAGTAAGTAATAAACCAAATATTGTAAATATAAGTGCTTGATTTAATTGCATTCCAATTACCAATCCAACTATAAATGGAGCAAGTTCGTCGACGGACCACAACAATATAGTTGGTGGCTCATCAATAAATTTAGGTAGTTCAATTCTTTCCATGAATATTTCTCCTTACTTTGAATAATTGTGGCAAATAACAGCTAACTAAATTTTAGTTAAAACACAAAAATTAAGAGAATAAGCAAGAAATCTCGAATTATTAAAATTTATTTAGTTAAATGAATTTCATCATGTTATTGATTTAGAACCAACTAGCGTTGTTGTATAGCAATAAAACCATATAGAACATGATAAAAAAAGAAGTCCTAGTCCTATAAAGAACTCAATGTTCCATTGGGCAATAATAAAAAGAAAGCAAATATTAATTACAATACTTAATACAACGCCATATTTTGCTAACATAAAGTAATAAGGTGGAATAAGCCTATTAGCTCGATTGCGTAAATATTTACTTATAGAACTATCTATTAGGACAAGCATAATTACAATAATTATAGCTATTACATTACTGTAATAGTTATTCAATCTTTGCTTTAATAATTCTATATAAATGTTAATCTTTGTGCTAAATCCCAAGCTATTCGTTGATGTTAAATAGATCTGTTCTAATTGGTCATTACTATTAGTTTCCTGTGATGAATTTATGTTTTTACTGCTAATTACATATAAGTAGTTGCCGTTATTTTTAGAAATATTTGTATCTGTATTGTTTTCATATATAACCGTACCACTGTTTTTTTGAAACAAATTATCTGTAAACAATTTATGTACCATTTCTCCAGATACGATATAGCTATTAGTAGTCCCAACTTTCGGAATTACGCTTAGGGAGCTATCATTTTGAGCGACACATTTAAGGACCATCAATATCTCAACATTTGATAAATAGCTGATAATAATCAACAATATAGCTACTAAGGCTATTGCATATTCAGATAGTACTGTTAAACCATGACTATTTTCATTACTCATTTTTCAACACCTATAAATGGTAATTTTCCTTTATAAAGCATGGATCCTCCAACTTTAGCAACAAACTCTAAATCTGGTAAATCGCTTAACAATTCAGGTGGAAAAATTGAAACTTCTTGCTCTGTTAAAGTTTCACTAATCGAGGTGCTAACTTTTAAAAGTTCATCAGTTGACTGATTTTGTGAAGAACTATGATTATGATAATGGATACGAACCTTAGGAAATAAATCTGCGACATATTCCTTCGTATCATTGTCAATCACTCGTAGTGATATGGCATTATTTACATTACCTAAAACCTGCAAAGCTTTAGCCTTACTTCCAAGTCTAGCCTCAAAATCAGCAATAGTTTGTGTAGCTAAGGTAATTCTAAAGCCAGCACCTCGACCTTTATTAAGTAATTGAATAAGTTCATCACTTATAACCTCTGCACTTTCATCAATAAATAAATTAACAGGAGTTATTGATGGACTATAGTTATAGCGAGCCCCTGCCACGGCTGTTAAATCAGCTAAAAACAATGAACCTAAGGCAGCTCCTACAATATTATCGGTAAGTGAATCTAAACCAACATATACCACTCTACTTTTAGCTATCAATCTTGAAAAATCCCATTCTCTAGTAGCATAGGTGATTTCAGTAGCTGGTGATAATAGAGAACCCAATTCACCTAAGGTTAGCATGTCTAAAACACTAATCAAGGATCCAATCATTTTGCCGTAATGTGAACTATCATGCCTACTTAATGCATAAAGCCCCTCTAATTCCATCGATGGTTTATTTTTTTTAAGAGCTTTAAGATATAGTAGATTATAATTAGATAACAACTTACCAGGAACTTTACTTGTAGATTGAGCTAAAGCCAACCATTCATCTTGATATCTATTAGGCATATATTTATCAAAATAATATTTAAAAGCTAAAAAACATAATTCCATTAATCGAGAATCTACATAGTATCTAATATTTTTTAAACTTGGCCTCATGCCCATTAGTAATAAAGCTCCAATCACTGTATTCAAAGCTAACTGCGAGAAGCTTTTAAATGGGTCATTGGTTCCTTTCGCTGTAGGAATTAAACTAGCAATCCTACTAGCTAATTCAGTAGCACGGTTAAAATTAAATAATGGATTTATGCTGATACTTTGTTCTGGGAAGCCTGGATGAAAATATGCAAAAGGTCTACTATCTAATTGAGCACATATTTCTTTAGCATGATTGCATAAATCTCTATCTCCTTTAGGATCAACTATGATTACACACTCCTCACGCAAAATGGCTTGTGCTATTAACAAATCAAATAACCTTGTCTTACCTGCGCCTGTAGTTCCTGTTATTAGAGTATGACCATTTAAGAAATCAAGCTTTACATGTATTTCATCATTATTGCTTAGCCCTTGCATAAACTGTAATCCCCGAATATTTGGATTAAGGCTTACATGCGCAACACTTGCGTAATGCTCTAATATATCAGCACTCTGCTGAGCATGGTCTTTCTGCCATAAAAAACCTCTTCCTAAATACACTTCATTTGGTTTCATCAAAGATTTAAGCTCTGTGCTTGTAATAAATTCAAGTTTTGTACCTGAAAGTGTATTATTTTTTGCTTGATATCTAAGGTATGAATCTAGCCTTGCAATAAATACAAATAATGAGACAATAAAAAAAGGTAAAAATAAATAGCCCCGATTAATAAAAAGTAAAAGTATTAGCACTGTGCTTATCGCATTTAATATTAGTCTGCTCAATAATATTTGGTTAGTTGCCATCTTTATTCCTTTAAAGTTTTATTTTTTGTACGTAAGGAAAGAGGTGGTCGACTTAATACTTGAGCATAAGATAATTCAGACTTGTCAGCTAAGTTAGTATTACGGTTTGATTTTTCCATAGTACTAACGGATTCTTGTTTATTATGTTGCTGATTATTATATTTGTTTATGGATTTATTAGTATTCGTGTCTGACGCATGAGAGTTTTTACCTTCTTTATAATTTTTAGCAGCCTCTATTCTTGCAAGTTTTGATTTCAAATAATCACTGCAGTCATTATCAACGGAATTATTAGCCAGTGAATTTGAACCATTGTTTGTCAAACTATTAGCAATGTGCAGTTTTTGTAATTCATCAATTCTATTTAAACTAGATTTATTTTTATCTTTACTAAAATCACCTTCTATCTCTTTATCTACAGAATCATTATTTTCTAATGTTAAAGTATTAGTGTTTTTTGCAGAATCTTTATTTAATTTTATAAAACGTCCATTTTCATCACGCGCCCTTAAGGGTGAATCTAATGGTAATCTTAAAGGATTGTCTATAAAGTTTTCTTCTTTAATTTCCAATGTATTTGCAGACAATAATTTTTTCGTAGTAATTTCTTCTGATTGAGGTACGGATAAACTCGGGACAAGTTTTTGGGTGTTATCACTATTTTCATTAACCAAAATGTTAGGATTTTTGGCTAGATAGGTTTCACATGACTGTAATTCAATTGGTGTTGTATCATCTTTTTGGTTCTTTTTAAGAATTTTATATGCTTGATAAATATGATTATCAATTTCAGGTAATGATGCAGGTGCTAAAGCCTTGGCAAATAAATATTCCTTATTTGTAATTTCAACTCCGTAATGTTCTAATAAAACATTATTTTCTAAAACTAAAAAGCTTTGCAAAATAATTCCGGCATTAGCTTTAGCGTAGCATGCTATGCCTAAATTAATGAGCATTTCATAAAAACTAATATTATCACTAAAACTTAATGCAATTCCTGCCTTCTTTAAAGGTCGAATAAATTCTAAAAATTGATATGTGTTAAATGCCAAAAAGCATTTTTTACCAATTAAAAAAATAAAACCTTTTGCATTATTAAATACCGTTTCTGAACTACCTATCAATTCTTGCAATAACAAAATTGATCTTTGCACTCCATTTGGTCGCCTACGATAAACTATGTCAGGTAATGAGGCTCCTGATAATTCTAACTCTACACTACGCATATCTGCCTTTTTTATAATAGCGTAAAGTTTAGAACTTTTATCAGCATTTAATGAACTATAGAGTTCCTCTAATATTTGCGGTGTTTTTAATAAATAATCTATTAATTTTGTGGGTAAGATTTTACTTACTAATAGTTGAGCAAAAGCTTCATGTCTTTTTCCTCTTCCAACACGGTACCTTATACTAAATTCAGAAACTTTATTTTTAGTTAGAAAATCATATAGTCCCATGGCTGTTGGTTGCCAATATATAGATTTATTCGGTAAATACACTTCAACATCTGCTAATACCTTACCTATATCATGTAATAATCCTCCTATAAAAACACTTAGAGCAAATACTTTTCTATACTCAATCTTTTCTAAAGGTGATGTATCAAAATTAACATATTCCCGTGTCAGTTCCTGTAACGCTAATTGCGCACATTCTAAACTATGCCTAAATAAACCTCCGACACCTTCATGATGATAAGCCTCTGATGCAGGAAGCAAATATATATATTGTGCAGTGTTATTTAATGTAGGAGTTATATATTCTTGGTACTCAAATTCTGTAATTGGCAAAATTTCTTTGATACTTGCTATTAAACCAAAATTATTAGTAAATATGACATTTAAATCAACAACGCGTATTAGATCTATATTTGTTATATTTCTATCATCAGTATTGATCTCTTGCAAATTTCCTTTTGTTTTTAATGATTTATTTGAGTTAGGTATTACCTTATTTTGCAGATTTGTATTATTTTTTTTAGAAATAATTTGTGCTGAGACTTTGTCTTTGCATTCAAAATTAGATTGATTTGTTATTTGATTCTTTGAATTGCGAGATACCGTATTTGTCGACTCAATTACTTTAGGTTTAGATTTGCTAGGTTTTTTATTCGTCTTCTCGTTATTTATATTAGAATTCTTTTTTGTTGGTGTTTTTAATATGTAAAAATCATCTAATAACGATACACCGTCTAAAATGATATTATTATTTTTTGCTTTATGTTTGAGTGAATTTCTAATATGGCGTTTTTTATAATTTACAACATTAACCAAACTTTTATGCAATGTCTTTTGTGTGTGATTTATAGGAAGAAATTTATCTAGATCTAGCAATTTTGAACTAATTGGAATTATCACGTCACTAGTAACAGTTTCATTAACATTATCTTGAGCATCAAATTGTTTATGTTGTATGAACGAACCAGCTGTGGGAACGTTTTTAGAACAACTACTTAGTAAAGATACACTTATCTGCTTCAGCCTTATACCCAGCTTTTTAAACATTAAAAACTCCTGTTTTTAATTGATACTTATAACAAAAAGTAAATATCAATTTTTTAGCTAAAGCATAAGTATTATTAATATAAAATCTAATTCATTCAAATAATGTACGGCTTCAATACACATTGACGGATGATGTTCACTATAACAAATCACGTTATAGTAGATTCTCCATCTAAATCTTAGTCCTCAAAAGAAAGCTTAGAAAGGCAGAACTTATGCTACCTAAAAGACAAATGCAAAATTATATTAATTTAGTTTTAATCAGAAGAGGTAATGAAAAATGATTTAATGGTTATAAATGTATTGAAGAAATTAAAAAAACATCAACTCCACAATTTTAATTAAAAAAATATTAAAAAATAGAATCTTATATACAAACTTGTATTTAACTATGTAGATATATTTTATCAACCCTTTATTTGTTATAAACATAACTACATAAACCTTGCCTTATATAGTATAATTTAGCCACAGAACAATTTTAATTTGTTGTTAAAGGGACTGTCTTATGGCTATTAATACTAGATATATCAATCAAGATAATGCAAGTTTTCT
>CAZTNG010000056.1:0-15061 GCA_964615195.1 uncultured Enterobacterales bacterium | reverse complement strand
CAAATGACAAAACAAATAATGCTAAAGTAATATTCTCAGATGAGTCTACTGGTGATGTGTCTACGTACATGTGGGATTTTGGTGATGGTACTTCATCATCAGATGCAAATCCTGTTCATGAATATAAAAGTAGTGGAACTTATTATGTAACATTAACTGTTAAAGATTCTGAAGGCTCTACATATACTTCTGAACAGAAGAGTGTTGTAATTAGTATAGAGATACCTAATAATGCACCTAATGCTTCATTCACAACTATTGTAACTGATTTATCGCTAAAATTAACTAATACCTCATCAGATCCTGATGGTGATAGTTTAACTTATAGTTGGATTTCAAGTGACGGTTTCACATCCACTGAGAAGAATTTTGAGCATACTTTTGCAAATGCTGGTTCTTATACAGTAACATTATCAGTGTTCGATGGTAAATCTACTAGTACCAAAAGTACTACCGTTACTCTTGTAGCGCCTAATGATTTAAATGCTACTATTACGACTGTATCTCAAGAGCAATTAACTGTTTTTTTGGAAGCATCAGCTATGAATGCGTCATCTAATGCAAGCTATTCATGGGTGATGGGAGATGGTAGTTCTCCTGTAACAGGAAAAACAGTAACTTATTCCTACAAGAGTCAAGGTACTTATACCGTAGAATTGACTGTAACAGATGGTGATAACAGTGTTACTAAAACTTTAGAGGTGACAGTATCTAAAGATAATACAAAACCAACAGCATAAATTGCTGCTAGTGTTTCTAATTCTACTGTAACTTTTACTAACAAATCAACAGATCCTGATGGTGATGATTTAACATATAGCTGGAGTTTTGGTGATGGTAAAACATCAACTGAAAAGTCTCCAACACATACATATGATACTGATTCTTCAAAATCTTATGATGTTGTATTGACTGTTAGTGATGGTAAAGTTTCTGCTGTATATCAGACTACTGTTAATATCGTTATTGCGTGTACAGATTGTGGAAATAATACGGATCCTGTTGCAGATTTTCATTATAAGTTCCAGGGTTTAACTGGCGTTTTAACTGCAGTTGCTACTGATGAAGATGGTGATAATTTATCATATACATGGGATTTAGGGGATGGATTAACGTCAACCCAACAAAATCCAAAAGTTACTTATACTTCAGGTGGTAAGAAGACTGTAACTTTGGTTGTTTCGGATGGAAAAACATCTGTTAGCAAGTCTTATCAGATTACGTTAAGTGATGCTGAAGTTGTGTTGCCTACTAAAACTGGATTATATTATAAAGGCTCGTATAGTAACGTGCATATTTGGATTAATAATACGCCTTTAGCAGGAGCGTGGCCTGGCGCAACAATGAGTGCTGCCACTGAGAATAGTGGGTGGATGTTCTATGATACCTCAAGCATTTCTCAAGATAAAGTCAGTATGATTTTTTCAAATGCAGGTTCGTCACAAACTGGAGATTTGACTAACTTATCACCAACAGGTTGCTATGTAAACAATGAGATGATTGCATTAAGTGATTGTAATTTATCTGATTCAGAAGTTTCAACTGTAGAAGGTGGTTGTGACATTCCTGTTATACCTCCTGATGTAACAATTAACGATATTGAATGGGGTAATTTGGATTATTCTACTTATACATCTTCTTCTGATGTGTCTGTAGATTCTGCTCCATACGTAACTACTAATTTAGCACCCGGAAGTTATCATGAGAATAAGACTGTAACATTATCAACAGAAGATGCTGATAGAAATAAGACATCAGGAACAATTTATTATACCCTGGATAATACAGTCCCTACAGAGCAATCAACTAAGTATACTGGTACTATATCTTTGGATGATACATCAACTGATGGTTTAGGTACAGCTTACAGATTGAGAACACTTGTTGTTGGAAGTAATGGAATGAAGCAAGAGCAACATTTCTTCTGGTTTATTAAGAAGAATGGAACTGTCGCAGCTTCAACTGATTTTAGAGATGAAACAATTTACTTTGTTGTTACAGCAAGATTTTATGATGGTGATGAAGAAAACAATTATTACTGTAGAGATCGCTTTGATTCTAGCGATCCAAGTTGGAGAGGTGATTTTAAGGGATTAATTGAAAAACTTGATTATATAAAGGGAATGGGGTTTACAGCAATTTGGATTACTCCACCTGTAGAAAATAGATCAGGTTTAGATTATCATGGATATCATGCTTATGATTGGTTCCAACCAGATTTAAGACTTGAAAGTAAGGGTGCAACATATTTTGATTTTATTAAAGCTGCTCATGATAAAGGTATAAAGATTGTACAAGATGTAGTGCTTAATCATTCAAGTAACTACGGTATTAGAGGTCAAGCTTATATAGAAAAAATTCCAACAAAGTACTATATAGATCCTAAGTATGGTAAAAACGGTACTAGTTTTGGTCCTTATGAAAATAATATAGGAGATTATTTGTCTTATGGTCGTTGTGATAATGACAACTATGTAGCTCCAGCATGGCATCGCCGCGTTTGCGCAGGTGATCCAGCAGCAGCTGCTGAATTTAATATCACATTTAAAGATGGTACAGTGAATGTTAATAGTACATCAACTCTATCTATTGATAATAGATATTTTTGGTCACCTGCAGTAGCCAACTATTTACCTGAGAAATGGTATCACGTTGGTTATACTAATAATTGGGAATCAGTTGATGAAGTGCAGCAGCGTAGTATGGCTGGTGATTGTGTCGATTTAAAGACTGAAAGCCAAAACGTTAGAGATTACATGAATGCTGCGATGAAAATGTATATCGACATGGGTATTGATGCTGTCAGAATTGACACATTAAAGCATATGCCTCGTGAAGATGTTACGGCTATGACTGATACTTGGAGAAGTTATAAGCCTAATATGTTTATTTTTGGTGAATCTTTAATAAAAGGGTTTGGTGATAACACTCCATCACAATTATTGCCTTGGTTTTATACTAGAACAGGTTCAGGAACAGAAAAAACTGGTGACTCTGGAGTTTCAGTTCTTGATTTCTCATTGATGAGTACATTTAGAGATAATGTTACAAAGGGATCTTTGGGCGGATTAGCTGAAGTATTTAGTAGATTTGATAGTGATTATGCAGATGCAACTAAATTAGTTACATTCTTCCAAAATCATGATTTAACTCCTGATAATACTTGGTCTGGTTCTGGAGCTCAGCATTGCTGTACAGATAGAGCAAATAGTGCTTTAGCTTATAATGTACTTTGGACAGTTCGTGGTATTCCTGTAATGTACGCAGGTGATGAGACAGGTGTTCGTGTAGGTTTGCCACCAGATTTGGTATCTTCAAATGATTTTGTAAAAGAGACTGGTCGTATATATATGGGTGACAGCATTGATAATGGTGATGCTATTATTGGTCATATTACAGACTTGAATGCAATTCGTAAAACTTCAAAAGCATTACAACGTGGTAAATTGACAGTTCTTGCTAGTGAGCCTTTAGTGTTTGAAAGAACTTACGAAGATCAACATGCTATAGTTGCTATTGTTGGTACCGGTGGAAGTTCAGTTGTAGTGTCAGGCGCTTCAACAGATGGTACTTATACTGATGTTGTTACTGGTACAAAATATACTGTTTCAGGTGGGTCTGTATCACTAGGTTCTATTCCAGGAGCTTCTATGCGTGTTCTTGTTAAAGACTATGCTGGTGGTAAGGTTACAGGTAAGAGCTCTTTCCTAAAGTAATGATTACAAGCATATAAATATTTAAAAACCTCAAGTTTTATGGCTTGGGGTTTTTTGTTATTAAATTAAGATGCTTAACTTATATATGTTCTTAGTTAATTTTTAACAGTAATGTCGATTTAAATCACAAAAATAACAGATGTGCATAACATGTTTATATTATTTAAAAAAATGTTATTTAGTTCTCATATTTTGTAAAAATGTTAATTCTGTTAAATAAATGTAAATGAATTGTTTGAAAACTTTTTCATAAGTCGTATAATAACATCAAGTATAAAGATCTCTAAAAGTCTTTATAATCATTTATGCTTTGTAAAAAATTGGGAACAATATATGAAGTTAACTAATTTAGCTATGCTAATTACATCTGCAATCGCGATGTCAGCTTGTGGTGGTGGTGGCTCATCAAGTGATGGTGGTAGTGCAACACCTACTAGTACCGTTCAGAAAGTCGTTTTAGATACATATTCTTCAGCAAATGTTGCTGAGGCTGCGATAAGTTCAAGTTCATTTGAGACTCAGATTTGTTTGGATACAAATAAAGATGATAGTTGTGAAGGTGAGTCAAGCCTTCAGACGGTAAATAGTCTTCATGGTGAGGTTGAATTAAGTTGGGATTCTTCTACAAATGTAGAGGGTTTAAATATTTTAGCTAAAAGTTCTTATTTTACATATTCTGTTAAAGCTAGTGATGCTGTAAGCAGTGAACAAGCGGCTGATCGTTCAACTTTATACTTAAATCCTATAACTAACGCTAGTAATAAGATGGGTTCTAGTGTCTTCGCTCAAACTGTTGGATTTGAAGGTGATGACTCTACTTTTTCATCAACAACAGCTTATGATTCTTTAGATAATTCAGTTAAAATTTTAGGTGACAGTATTGGTGCTTTGCAGTTAGATGCAAATACAAGTTCTGGTTCTAATTTATTTGATACGGATAAT
Source organism: uncultured Enterobacterales bacterium (assembly GCA_964615195.1). Classification (GTDB taxonomy): domain Bacteria; phylum Pseudomonadota; class Gammaproteobacteria; order Enterobacterales; family Succinivibrionaceae; genus HGM20899. The sequence goes on along the minus strand of CAZTNG010000056.1, from coordinate 10,403 downwards.
GCAAAAACAATTTTATCTGGAGCTTTTCAAGCTATAGTAGATGCAATTAATGCAGCTGGTAGTAATATTGATTCAGTTTCTATAGTTTTTAATATCAAATTTAACAATAATTTTGATAATATCAATAATCCTCAACAACCAACAGGTAATAATGCACCTGATGTGGAATTTAACTTTGTTGTTTCCAATACAGGATTAGTAACATTTACAAATTTATCAACTGATGAAGATGGTGATCCTCTTACATATAAATGGGATTTTGGCGATTCGACTAGTTCAAATGATACTTCACCAAAGCATCAATATACTACAGCAAAGAGCTATGCAGTAACACTATTTGTGTCAGATGGTAATACCATTGAAAGCAAAACTCAAAAAGTTGACGTTTCATATGTGCCTGCATCAACTCTTGCGCCTACATTCACTTCAACTGTTGATAATACAACTGTTACTTTTGTAAATACAACAAAAGAGGATGAAGGCTCAACTGTTACATACCGTTGGGATTTTGGTGATGGTTCAGAAATTTCTACAGAAAAATCACCTGTTCATACATATTCTGCTAATGGCAGTTATACAGTAAAATTACAAGCTACAACAGCAACAGGTTCAAAGGCTATTACAACTAATGTTGTTAAAGTAGGTGATGATGCAAGTCAAGTAATACTTACAGCTTCAGCTACTCACACTTTGGGCAGTAATGGTGTTGCTAATTTTGTTGCTAGTACTTCATATACAGGTTCATCTACATTAAATTATAGTTGGGATTATGGGGACGGCAGTACTGGTACAGGAAAGACTTCAAGTCATACATATACTAAGAATGGCGTTTATTCTATTGTTCTAACTGTAAATGATAATAATGGTGTAAAAGCTACATTTGAACAACTCAAAGTTACAATTAGTAATATTTCAGATATAGAAGATCCTGAAGATCCTGTATGTTCTGAAGATGATCCATATTGTAAAGATGATATAGATCCTGCTGATTGTCAGCAAACCTGTACAACAATAACAGAGCAAGAATGTACAACTGTTACAGCTGCAGTACAAGATTCTTCATCTGTGACTCAGATTGATACTCAGTACTATTCAACTAATCCAAATGGACAAGTTGGTAAAAATAAGACTATTAGTTCTATGTCTGATTGGACTGCTGATATGATTATTGCTCAAGGTGCTGCTAATGATGATCCTAGGGCTTATCGTGGTTACCATGAAAAGGCTACGGACTTCTATGCACTATATGCAGCGTGGGATGATACAAATCTGTACTTAATGGTTGAAATGCCAAATCTAAGTGGTGCAGAACCAGGTGGCGATTTTGATTATTCAAGTGATCAATTTTTGCCTATGGGAATAGGTATTAGAACAGGAAAACGTCCTGCAGGTAATGGTTTGCTTACAACAGGTAACAATGAATGGACTGCAGATAAGTTTTATACAATTGATGAAGGTATTGATACTTTATTGATGTTCCATCCGCGTATTCCTACAGTTAACACCCCGGGTTTATTTAAAACTAATGATAGTGGTTTATTCAGCTATGATGAAAAGAAAGAGGGGTATTTATTAGGATTTGCTGAAGCTGGTATTGAAAGAGAGGTAAAGCATACCACATTAAGTAAGAATTATTTTGGTGTTTCTGATAATTATGGATTAGCAGGTGATTCCTATAAGACTAGTACTTATACAGATTTATTAGCATCTAATGAAAATGCTTCTGGTCATCTATATCAGGTTACTATTCCTTTAGCATCTATTGATATTACTAAGTCTGATATTGAAAGTAATGGTATTGCCGTTGTCGCATTCAGCACATTTGGTGAATCAATGATGGACGCATTACCATGGACTCCAAATTTAGTTGATGTTGCGGCTGAAGCGTATTCAAAGGATTCTTCAACTTCTCAAGAAAAAGAAGATTTTGATGATTATAATGTACGTTTGGCATCAATTGGTGTTTTAAATGGTGCTAGTGGTAGCGGTAGTTCAGGTGGTAGTTCAGGTGGTAGTTCAGAAGTATGCAAAGATGTTATAAAGACAGTTTGCACTCCAGAAACCTTACCTGAAAGTTGTTCTGTTGCAGGAACAATTGATGTTACTTTAAGTCATACTGAGTCAACTGTGGGTACAGTTGTTTCTTCAGCTGTTAAAGTTGCGACTGGATATAAAGGTGTGACATATACTTGGGAAGTAACAGGTCAAAAATCAGTAACTTCTGCATACAATGAAACATCTAAAACTTTTAGTTTTACAAAGTCTGCACAAGCTCAGCAAATTACAGTTAAAGTAACTGCAAGCAATGCATCTGGTACTAAAACTGGTTCTGAGTCTTTTGCTATTACCATTCCTGCGTGCTCTGGTGACGAGTGTGGAACTATAAGTAGTGATTGGGTAGAAAACAAGGGTTTCGATACATCTAATATAAAGGTTTATGATCCTAATAATACATGTAAAGCTCCAGATAATAGCCTTATCTTAAAGGCTGATGTTACTTCTGCTCCAAATGTGTATATGTACAAAGATACGTCTACTACTTATACAGCTGCTTGGCCAGGAGATCAGATGGTTAAGTTAGATGGTTGTACTTCAACTTTCTGGACTTATACTCCTTCTGTTAGTTTATCTTCTGCGCTTGCAATATTTAATGCCGTTGGTAGTGATAGATATCCAGCATATATGCAACTTGGTATTGAATACACCTCCTCAAAACCATGCTTTGATTGGTCAACTAAGACATTGTTGTCAGCTGAAGAATGTGGTTTAGGAGCTCAGGAACCAGTAGATACAGCATATATTGTTAAGAATGGTTCTGAAGTTGCTTCAGGTTCAACTATTAACATAGTGTATAATGATGCAAATCCAAAATCAGCGTATGTGGATGTTTCGTTGATGGTGTATGGTGCTGATACGTCTGCATCTTCAACAGGTACTTATACTGTTGATGGTAAGTCTGCTTCATTTACTAATGGTCAAATAATACGTATTGGTGAAAATATAGCTGCCGCTGCTGATAAGGCAAGTGCAACGCCAATGACGTTAGAAGTAAGCTTTGGTGGAAACACATCAACTTATACTTTCATAAAGACTGTATATCAAGCTCCTACAGCTTCAACACAGTTTACGTGGAACAATGCTTTAATTTACTTCGTAATGACTGACCGTTTCCAAAATGGTAAAACATCTAATGACCATAGCTATGGTCGTCCTTCATCTGATTCTACTGGTCATCCAACAGCTACATTCCATGGTGGTGATATTGTAGGTATGACTGAAAGATTGGATTACTTGAAGTCTTTAGGTATGAATGCTGTTTGGATTACTGCTCCATATGAACAATCTCATGGTTGGACAGGTGGTGGTTCAAGTGGTGCATTCGCTCACTATGCTTATCATGGCTATTACGCATTAGATTTTACATCAATGGATGCTAATGTTGGTACTATTGATGAATTCAGAACATTTGTAACAGAAGCTCACAAACGCGGAATTCGTGTTGTACTTGATATTGTTATGAATCACTCAGGCTATGCTACATTACAAGATATGTGTGACTTTGGTTTTGGTGTTCGTTCTGACGGCGGTAGTGCTTGTGATGATTGGATTCCAGGAAGTGGTCAAACATACCATAACAAACCTATTAGTGAAGCTCAAGATACTAAGTGGGATGCTTGGTGGGGTAAAAATTGGATTCTCTTTGGTGGGTACGGTGAACAATGTGGTTCAGGTGATGGTTTAGATGCTTGTGTATCTTATTTGCCAGATTTTAAGAATTCACAGACTAATGGTACTTCAGTGAGTGTACCAACATTCTTGAGCAATAAGTGGTCAAATGCTGATGCTGAACATGATGTTCCAGCTGCAAAGCAATATCGTTCAGGTAACATGTCTGTTGCACAGTTCCAGGCGCATTGGTTAGCTTCATGGGTAGAAGAGTTCGGTATCGACGGTTTCCGTTCTGATACTGCTAAGCATGTGACAAAATCTACTTGGAAATTGTTAAAGCAGTATTGCCAAGAAGGTTTGGAAAAGTGGCGTTCAAATACATCTGTAAGTGAAGATCCTGCTGCTGCATGGACTGATAACTTCTGGATGACAGGCGAACATTGGGGTTACAAGACAGATCCATCAGATGGCGCTAGATACGCATCTGAAGGTGGATTTGATTCTATGATAAACTTTTCATTTAATGGTCAAGCTGGTGGTAGTTGTTCAGTACCTAATGAAGGTACATGGGAAAGCTATGCAAGTAATTATGGCGTTGGCTCTGGTTCTCCAAAATTAAATGCTTTGACATACGTGTCATCACACGATACATCATTATGTCGAGTAAGTGATATGAAGAACTTAGGTACTATGCTTGAATTGTTGCCTGGTGGTGTACAGGTATACTATGGTGACGAAACATCACGTGCAAATGACAACGGTGGAAATGGTAATGATGCTGAACATGGCACACGTTCAGACATGAATTTCCCTTCAGACATTAGTTCTGCTTCAGATTGGGCTGCAAATGTTGATACATTAAGTACAAGCTTTGCATCAGATGCTACTTTGGCTCATTGGCAAAAAGTAGGTCAGTTCCGATTCCGTAATGCAGCTGTTGGTGCTGGTAAGCAAACAAAGACTAGTGATGGATCATATTGTCGTGTTTACAACGATGAGTCTGTAGGAATTAACAATTCTGTTGTGATTCACGTTGGTTCTGCTTCTTCTGTTGATGTAGGTAACTGCTTCGCTGATGGAACTGAATTACAAGATGGCTATAGTGGAGCTACAGGTACTGTGTCAGGAGGTAAAGTTTCCTTATCTGGTACAAGTGGTTTGATCCTTCTTGAATTGAAGCGTTAATTAAAATTAACATATGACAAAAGGCACTCTGAAATGAGTGCCTTTTTTTTGGGGTACAAAATAGAATTATGAAATGATGTAAACTTAATAAAGTATCATAATAAAAAAATTATAATGATGTTTAGTATTTGATTTTTCGATTTTAGAAGCAATATTTATTAATCAATTTATTCAAAATAGATAGCATTGGTTGAATTTCTTCAATATTTAAATATTCATTTGGTTGGTGTGCAACATCAATGCTTCCTGCTCCTAGGATTATTGTTGGTGCTAAATTTTGATAATAAGTAGCTTCAGTTGCATAATTTACTGCTATCGCCTTTTTGTTTGTTATTTCCTCTATAAATGTCAAGTCTTCCTGAGGTAAGAATCCTCCAAATGGTTCTACAGCATCATATGGTTGACTTATCTTTATTCTATTAGGATATTTTTTCATCACTTTTTCAAGAGCTTTTAGTGTTTCTGTTTTCATTTGTTCAATAGATGTTCCAGGAATTGGGCGAATATCAAATGTAATTGAACATTGTTCACAAATCCTATTTGGTGCGTCTCCACCTAAAATTTGACCTATATTTAATGTTGGATACGGAATAGGAAACATTTTTTGTGAAAAATCGTTTTTCAGAGTGTCTTTTAATCTGCAAAGTTCACTAATAACATCATATATTATTAATATGGCGTTAATTCCTGAATCAGGATTTGAACTGTGTCCGCTAATTCCTGTTGCAGTAATTTTTTGAACTAAATGTCCTTTATGCATAATTACTGGTACGAGAGAGGTTGGTTCACCAATAATAATTAGATCAGGCTTTGCATTGAATTCTTTAACTAATTGTATTGCTCCACTCATCGTGGTTTCTTCATCAGCTGTAGCAAGAATATGTAAAGGCTTTTTTAATTTTGAAAAATCTATCTGAAAAAGCGTTTCAACTATAAATGCAAAAAAACCTTTCATATCAATGACACCTAAACCATATAGTCTATTGTTGTCTTGCGTAAGTTCATATGGAGATTGATTCCATAGGTTGTCTATTGTTGGAACTGTATCTGTGTGACCACATAGAGCTAAACCTCCGGTACCATGTCCATAAGACGCAATGAGGTTAAATTTGTTCTTTGAGTTTACTACTGGTATTTTTTTGCATTTAAAATTAAATTGAGATAAAAATGTAATTAATAAATCTATAACAGGTTCATTAGATAAATCTTCAATTTTGTTATCGGAGCTAGAAGAAGGTATTGCTATTAATTTTCTATAAATATCTAAAAAATTTTTGTTCATGATAAACTCGTACTAAAAGTGGTTGTTAGCAACAGTGTTAAAGTGTGTAAATTTGATTATATATATAACATAATCGCAAAATAAATGTATTTTTTTGCAAAATAAAGTAAATTAATAAATAATTATGCACAAAACATGAATAAATATGTAATAATAACCACTGTTGAATTTATTCCTTGACTATTTAATTCTTATTATTATTTATTTAGTTTAGGACATTTAATTTATTATAGTGCATAATACAAAGCTTATTTTATTAAGTTTTAATACTTGAGGGTAAAAGGTTAAAAAATGCTTAATGTAGCAATAATTGGTGCTAGTGGTTACGCGGGAGCAGATTTATCTCTACTAGTTGCAAAGCATGCAAATTTAAATTTAAATGGTTTGTATGTATCAGAAAATAGTTCTGATGCAAATAAGTTACTGAGTGATTTATATCCACGCTTACGCGGATTTGTTGATATGCCAATTATCCCTCTTACTGAAGAAGCATTAGATAAAGTCAAAAAAAATGATATCGTTTGTCTAGCAACTGCACATGTAGTAAGCATGAAACTTGCTCCGAAATTAGTTGAAGCCGGTTGTGTTGTTTTTGACCTTTCAGGTGCTTACAGAGTTGCTCAAGCAGATTTTTATCCTAAATATTACGGCTTTGAACATGAAAATCTTAAATATTTAGATGATGCTGTATATGGTTTGGCAGAATGGAATGCTGAAAAAATCAAACATTCAAATCTTATTGCAGTCGCAGGATGTTATCCTACAGCTTCTCTTTCAGCGTTAAAACCATTGGCTTCAAACAACTTAATAAAAAAAGGAACAATGCCTATAATTAATGCTGTATCTGGTGTTACTGGAGCTGGTAGAAAAGCAAGTTTAACAAGTAGTTTTTGTGAAGTTAGTTTGAATGCTTATGGTGTTTTTGGTCACAGACATCGACCAGAAATAAGTTATCATTTAGGTACAAAAGTTATATTTCAACCACATTTAGGTAATTTTAAGCGCGGTATTTTAGCTACTATATATGTAGAATTAGCTGATAATGTAACAATTGAAATGGTAGATAAAGCTTATCATGACAAATATGATGGTCAAAAAATTGTTCGCCTTGTTTCAAATTGGCCTGCTATTAAAGATGTAGAATTTACACCTTATTGCGATATTCATTACCAAAAAGAAGACGGTACTCTTATTATTTGTTCTGCAATTGACAATTTAATGAAAGGTGCAGCGGCACATGCAATGCAATGTATTAATATTAGATTTGGATTTGAGCCAACAGAATCTCTTATTTAAGGAAAATAAATGAATAGCAATACTTTAATTATAAAGCTTGGTGGAGCACTAATTGAGAATGATGAAGCTTTGTCAGCTTTGTATGAAGGGTTAACTTCCTATTTAAAGCATCAATACAGACCAATTGTATTAGTACATGGTGGGGGATGTTTGGTGGATAACCTCTTAAATGGATTAGGCTTAAAGTCAGAGAAAAAGAATGGATTACGTGTAACTCCATTTGAACAAATTCCGTATATTACTGGAGCTCTTGCAGGAACAGCAAATAAGCTTATGTTAGCCAAAGCTAAATCTGTAGGAGTTAATGCTGTAGGTTTATGTTTAACTGATGGATCGATAACTAAAGTAGTTCAGATGAATGAAGAATTGGGTGCTGTAGGAACGGCAACAGTAGGTGATCCTAAATTATTGGAGTTATTGCTTTCGGCGGGATATATGCCAACAATTAGTTCAATTGGCATTACTGATGATGGTAAATTAATGAATGTTAATGCTGATCAGGCAGCTGTTGCTTTGGCTATATCTTTAAATGCGGATTTAGCTTTGCTTTCAGATGTTGACGGTATTCTTGATAAAAATGGTAATCTTATTGGTGAAATGACTGAGCAATATGCAAAAGAACTTATAAGTGATGGTACAATTACTGGTGGAATGGAAGTAAAGGTCATGGCCGCACTAAAAGCAGCCAAATTACTTAGTAAATCTTTAAGTGTTGCAAGTTGGAGATATCCTGATAAACTTAGAGACTTGTTACAGGGAAAGGCTATCGGTACGAGAGTACTTCCGTAAATATATAATAGGAGAGTTTATGCGTCATTTATTAACATCTCTTGAATTTAGTTCAGAAGAACTGATGGAAATTCTCGAGCTTGCAAAATCTATGAAAGAGAATCCTGAAAAATACAGAAACAATTTAGCAGGTAAAAGTGTTGTAACGCTTTTTGAAAAACCTTCTTTGCGTACTAGAGTAACGTTCGATGTTGGTATGTATAATTTAGGCGGTCACGCTGTATATATGGACCAGCAGAATGGAGCAATTGGGAAACGTGAAACTGTAAAGGATTATGCACGCAATTTGTCACGTTGGTGTGATGGAATTGTTGCGAGAGTTTTTTCACACAGTACATTAAAGGAACTTGAAAAATATGGTTCAGTTCCAGTTATTAATGCATTGTGCGATTTGTATCATCCATGTCAAGCTTTAGCAGATTTTCAAACTATTCGTGAAAATTATGATGATTTATCAAAAGTTAAATTAGCTTATTTTGGTGACGGTAATAATGTAACCAATTCATTATTGATTGCTGGAGCTAAGTTTGGAACAGACGTAACATGTGTTTGTCCAAAAGGCTGTGGACCAGATGTACAAGTATATGAAGCAGCATTGGAAGTTGCAAAAAAGACAGGCGCGAAATTGGCTGTGACTGATGATGTATCTGCAGTGAAGGGATTCAATATTGCTTATACTGATACATGGGTATCTATGGGGGATAATACACCATTGGACGCAGTTAAGGCGAAGTTCATGCCTTATCAAATAAATCGCATGTTGCTTGAGAATACAGGCATAAGTCATGTTTTACATTGTCAACCTGCACACAGAGAATACGAAATTACCTCAGAAGTTATGGATGGTCCATGGTCAATAATTTACGATGAAGCAGAAAATCGTATGCATGCACAAATGGCGGTCCTTAGCACTCTATTAAATCAAGGAGTTTAAATAAATGGCTATTAAGAAAGTTGTTTTAGCTTATTCCGGTGGTCTTGATACATCAGCAATTGTACCATGGCTTAAAGAAAACTATGAAAATTGCGAAGTTGTATGCTTTGTAGCTAACGTTGGTCAAGAAGCTGATGATCTTGAAGGCGTTGAGGAAAAAGCTAAACAGTCTGGCGCTTCAAAATGCATTGTTATGGATTTGCGTGAAGAGTTTGTAAAAGATTACGTGTATCCTACATTAAAAACAGGTGCTATATATGAAGGAACCTATTTGTTAGGGACTTCAATGGCTCGTCCAGTTATTGCTAAAGCTTTAGTAGAATGCGCAATTGCTGAAGGCGCTGATGCTATTGCTCATGGTTGTACAGGCAAGGGAAACGATCAGGTGCGTTTTGAAAGTGCAGTTGCCGCTTTAGCCCCTCAACTTCAGGTTATCGCTCCATGGCGTATTTGGACTATGCGTTCTCGCGAGGAATTATTAAATTACTTACATGAAAGAAATATTCCTTGCAAAGCTACACTTAAGAAAATTTATAGTAGAGATGCAAATGCATGGCATATTTCTACTGAAGGTGGAGAATTAGAAAATACTTGGAATAAGGCAACTGATGCTGTTTGGACTTGGACAACTAAGCCTGAAGATGCACCAAATATTCCAGAGGAAGTAAGTGTTTCAGTTGAACACGGTGAAATTGTTGCAATAAATGGAGAAAAGCTAACGCCATATAATTGTTTAGTAAAATTGAATGAAATTGCTGCTAAACATGGTGTTGGTCGTGTTGACATAACTGAAAACCGTTTGGTTGGTATGAAATCACGTGGATGTTATGAAACTCCAGGTGGTACAGTTATGATGGCTGCTTTACGTGCTATTGAAGAACTTGTTCTAGACAAGACGGTTAGATCATGGCGTGAAAAATTAGGTCAAGAATTTTGTCATGTTGTATACGATGGTCGTTGGTTTACCCCAATTACTGATGCAATTTTAGCATCTGCAAATGCTGTTGAAGAAAATTGCTCTGGTGAAGTTGTATTAAAGCTCTATAAGGGAACTGTTACTGCAATTCAGAAAAAGTCAGACCATAGTTTATTTAATGTTGATTTTTGCACATTTGGTGAAGATGAAGTTTATAATCAAAAGGATGCTGATGGCTTCATTCGTTTATATTCTTTGCCTGCGAGAATTCGCGCAATCAATGCAATGAATAAAAAGAAATAATTTTTAATTATTGTAAAAGACCCGGATTA
>CAZTNG010000055.1:0-15289 GCA_964615195.1 uncultured Enterobacterales bacterium | reverse complement strand
TTTTACATTGCTTAATGAAAAGGTTTATACAGCAGGACAATCTAAATTACACAAAAATTAAATGTATTGAACTTTTACAACGTAGTAATTTACTTTACCCTTTGGAGTAACAATAACAACATCGTCGTCTGTATACTTACCCATTAAGCCTTTTGCTATTGGAGTTTTATAACAAATTAGGCCATGTTCAATATCAGCTTCATCTTCCCCTACAATCTTGTAAGTAATTTGATCGCCATTGTCTTTTTCTACAGTAACTGTAGCACCAAACACAACCTTTTTATCATCACTTGCAGGTAACTTAGTTACATCAATTATTTCTGCTGTAGCAAGCTTTCCTTCCATATCATTTATGTGAGCTTCACATATACCCTGCTCTTCGCGAGCTGCATGATATTCAGCGTTTTCTTTTAGGTCGCCATGTTCTCTAGCTTCAGCAATAGCTGCAGTAATACGTGGACGCTCTATAGTCTTAAGACGTTCTAATTCTTCACGAAGCATCTTCGCTCCGAGTACTGTCATTGGAGTCTTACTCATATTCATCACCCTATTTTTATAAATGCGAAAAGCCCAAGATCCACATCCAAAAATGTGAATCCAGAGTCTTTTTATAAATTGTACATTATTTAATTTAAGCAATTTTTGCTTAAATTTTTAGGTGCTAATTAAACAGCAAACCTAAATATTTAATAAAATTTTAGCACGAGTTTTAATATTAAGCTATAAATAAGTGCACCTTAATATGGCCTTATTTTTCTTATATACACTCTTACTTTTTTAAGTCATCAAAAAACTTTTTTAGAGTTTCAGTAAAGGAGTTCGATTTAGGCTTATGTGTAGCAGCCGAGCTATCACTATTGATTTCATTTCCAAGCTCGCGAAGGATTTCCTTCTGTCTGTCATTAAGCTTTACAGGTGTTTCAACAACTATATGACAGTATAGATTACCAACTCTACCACCTCTAATTGAAGTTACGCCCTTACCTGGAACTCGTAAAATTGTACCAGTTTGTGTTCCTTCTTTAATTGATAAGCTTATCTTACCTGTAAGCGTTGGAACATCAACCTTGCCACCTAGAGCTACAGTTGTAAAATCTACAGGAACATTAACATGTAAATCTAACTCTTCACGTGTAAATATTGCATGTGGCTTAACTTGTATAACAACATACAAATCTCCAGCAGGAGCACCATTCATGCCAGCTTCACCCTTGCCATCTAGACGCATTCTATTGCCAGTATCTACACCTGCAGGGATTTTAAGATCGACCTTAATCTTCTTATTAACACGACCTTCGCCATGACAATCAGGACATGGATTGTCAATTTGCTGCCCTGTACCATGACAATATGGACAAGTCTGCTGCACAGCAAAGAAACCTTGACGCATTTGTACAACACCAGAGCCATGACAATGAGAACAAGTCTTTGGAGAACTACCATCTTTGCATCCTGTACCATGACAAGTTTCACAACCAACCATAGTATTAACGATAATTTCCTTTGTCACACCCATTACAGCTTCTTCAAGAGTAATAGTTACAACCTGTTCTAGATCACTTCCACTTTGTTGCTGACGTTGTGAACGTCCGCCACGACCTCTGCCACCACCAAAGATGTCGCCAAAAATGTCACCAAAAGCATCACCGAAATCAGCTCCTCCGAAGCCTCCGAATCCACCGCCAGCTCCACCAGCTTGATTAGGATCAACTCCAGCAAAACCATACTGATCGTAAGCTTGCTTCTTTTGAGAGTCACTCAATATAGCGTATGCTTCATTGATTTCTTTAAACTTCTCTTCTGCATCTGCTTCGTGGTTACGATCAGGATGATATTTCATCGCTAAACGTTTAAATGCTTTTTTTATAGTTTGGTCATCGGCATTCTTGTCAACACCTAATACCTCATAATAGTCACGTTTTGCCATTTGGAGAAACCTTGCTTATGAATTTACAATCTAATAACAGTAACGGACACTATCAATCTTGACAGCATCCGTTACTCACTTAAGAATATACTTGAAGATAAGTAATTACTTATTATCTTCCTTTACTTCTTCGAACTCAGCATCCATTGTATTATCATCCTTTGGAGCCTTTTGTTCCTGCTGTTCAGGTTGAGCTTGTTGAGCTCCTTCTGTAGTCTGGCTTGTATACTGACTTAATGCACCGCAAACTTCCATAACCTTCTTTTCAGCTGCTTCAATTGCATCTTTGTCATCACCACGAACTGCAGTTTCTAATTCCTTGCAAGAATCTTCAATCTTAGACTTAAGATCTGCTGGAACCTTATCACCTGCTTCACTAAGCTGCTTTCTAATAGCGTGAACAGTTGCATCACCACGATTACGTGCAGTTGCAAGCTCTTCAAACTTCTTATCTTCAGCAGAATGTTCTTCAGCTTCTTTTACCATCTTTTCAATTTCAGCATCTGATAAACCAGATGAAGACTGGATAGTAATCTTTTGTTCCTTACCAGTATTCTTATCCTTTGCGCTTACATGGATACAACCATCAGCATCAATATCAAAAGATACTTCAATCTGAGGCATTCCACGTGGTGCAGGAGCTATACCAGTTAAATCAAAGTTACCTAGTAACTTGTTACCTGAAGCTTGCTTACGTTCACCCTGTAATACTCTAATTGTTACAGCAGGTTGGTTATCTTCTGCAGTTGAGAATACCTGACTCTTTTTAGTAGGAATAGTACTATTCTTTTCAATAAGAGTAGTCATCACACCACCCATGGTTTCAATACCAAGTGATAATGGAGTAACGTCAAGTAATAAAACGTCTTTCTTCTCACCTGAAAGAACTGCACCTTGAATTGCCGCACCAACTGCAACAGCTTCATCAGGATTAACGTCTTTACGAGGTTCCTTACCGAAGAAGTCAGCAACAACCTTTTGCACCATTGGCATACGGGTCTGACCACCAACTAAAAGCACTTCATCAACTTCACCAACTGAAAGACCAGCATCCTTAAGAGCAATCTTCACTGGATCTAATGACTTCATTACAAGATCTTCAACTAATGATTCAAGCTTTGCACGTGTAAGCTTCATGTTCATGTGCTTTGGACCTGTTGCATCAGCAGTAATGTAAGGAAGGTTAATTTCACTCTGTTGTGCAGATGAAAGTTCAATTTTAGCCTTTTCAGCAGCTTCCTTTAAACGCTGTAATGCAAGCATATCTTTACTTAAATCAACATTCTGTTCATCTTTAAACTGGTTAATCAAATAATTGATAAGAATGTTATCGAAATCTTCACCACCTAAGTGAGTATCACCATTTGTTGAAAGAACTTCGAAGGTCTTTTCACCATCTACTTCATCAATATCAATGATAGAAATATCGAATGTACCACCACCTAAGTCATACACAGCGATCTTCTTTTCACCCTTAACCTTATCTTCACCATAAGCCATTGCAGCAGCTGTTGGTTCATTGATAATTCTCTTAACTTCTAAACCAGCAATACGGCCAGCATCCTTAGTTGCTTGACGCTGTTGATCGTTAAAGTATGCAGGAACTGTAATAACGGCTTCAGTTACAGTTTCACCAAGAATATCTTCTGCAGTCTTTTTCATCTTCTTTAAAACTTCAGCAGAAACCTGAGGTGGAGCCATCTTTTTGCCTTTAGCTTCAACCCATGCATCACCGTTATCAGACTTAGTAATCTTGAATGGCATAATTGAAATATCACGCTGAACTTCTTTATCTTCGTAACGACGGCCAATTAAACGCTTGATTGCAAATAAAGTGTTTTCTGGATTTGTTACCGCCTGACGCTTTGCAACATCACCAACTAAAATTTCGCCATCAGCTGTATAACCAATTACAGATGGAGTTGTACGATGGCCTTCAGCATTTTCAAGAACACGTGCTGTTCCGTTTTCTAATACAGCCACGCATGAATTTGTAGTACCAAGGTCAATACCAATAATCTTACCCATAATAAAAATCTCCAATAATTCTTTAACATAACTCAGCTTATTTATAGCATTAACTGAGTTTATTTATTCTGTTCTAATCTATACATAGGACTTATATTTAATATTTCAAGTCCTAAAAGCATATTTTTTTATGCTTGGGCATCTACTGTACTTCCAACGCCCTTAGAAACAATAACCATAGCAGGTCTAACTACTCTACCATTCAATTGATATCCCTTTTGCACAACTGCCATTACGTGATTAGCAGGAACATCTGGATTTTCTAAAGATTGAATTGCTTGATGTAAATTAGGATCAAAAACATCATTTACAGGATCTATAACCTGAACACCATTACCATTTAAAGCTTTTAACATTAATGCAAATGTTGATTCTACACCTTGAACAAGAGTCTTAGTATCCTCGTTTTCACGATCAGCAAATTGTAAAGCTTTTTCAATAGGATCAAGAGCTGGTAAAAGATCCTTAACAAATCTATCTACAGCATATTTCTTAGCTTTATCAACTTCTTGTTCGCAACGACGACGCATGTTTTGGATATCAGCCTGCGCACGAAGATAATCTTCCTTAGCACTATCGAGCTCGTCTTGAAGTTGCTTTAAATTTAAAGTAGCAGCCTCTAATTCCTTAGCTAGATTTGACTGAGCTTCTGCTGCACAATCACATGCCTCCTGTGCTGAATTTTGTTCTACATCAGCATTTTGCGTCATATCTGCAGCATCCTTATTCATTTCCATGAATTTGTCACTCCTTTAATCTAATAAATCATCACTGCACATTACATAGAGTTAAAATTTTGTAATTCAAGGGTAAAAGTAAAAAATTTTTAAAACTATTATAAAAATAGCATTTTGTAAAAGAATTAAGATTATATATCTATATATAAAATTGTTTAATTTTATCAAAACTATTTTGATATATTTATTTAGATTATATACTTATAAAAAACATTAATAAAAAAAGTATTATCAACAAAATCTAAAAAAATTTAACTATAAAACAAAAACCATGTAGAAAATTTAGTATTTCTACATGGTCTCATTATTTTAAACAGCTGTCTTTAGATAGCATCAAAAAAACAAATCAGCTTTAAACTTAAGCCTCGTAGCCTAAAAGATTGTTGCTAACTAATTGTGTTTTTATCTTACCTAAAGCGACCTTTTCAAGTTGACGAACACGTTCAACTGAAACACCTAATTCAGATGCCAAATCTTGCAAAGTAGCTTTATCACTATCTAACCAACGACGTTGAATTATTTTATACGATCTATCGTCAAGCAAACTAAGAGCATTATTCAACGCTAATGAAGTCCAATGAGAATCTTCTCTCTCTGCAAGATGTTCACTAAAATCTGAATTCTGATCAACAATAGTACAAGCTGGCAATGATTGATTATCGTCATCATCTGTAAATCCATCATAAGCAACATCTTGAGCAGTCAACCTGCCTTCCATTTCTTCAATGTCATTACTAGTTACGCCTAACTCTTCTGCTACTTTTGCTCTTTCATCTGAATTAAGCCAACCAATGCGCTTTTTAGCCTGACGAAGTTTAAAAAATAATTTTCTTTGAGCTTTGGTTGTTGCAACCTTAACTAAGCGCCAATTCTTAATAACATAATCATGAATTTCAGCCTTAATCCAATGTACAGCAAACGCTGCTAGGCGTACACCTTGACTTACATCAAAACGTTTTACAGCCTTCATTAAGCCTACAGTCCCTTCTTGTATTAAATCAGCAAGTGGTAAACCGTAACCTTCATATCCCCTAGCAATACTCACAACAAAACGCAAATGAGCCAAGACAAGCTTACGCGCCGCCTTTAAATCTCCTTCATCGCGAAGCTTTGTTGCAAGTTCAATCTCTTCTTCAGCTGTAAGTAACGGAATAGTGCTAACTGCACGAATATAACCATCAATGCTACCACTAGGAACTAGCATCATTGATTCAGCATTCTGAGATACCATTTTATTCAGTCTTCCTTACTTATAAAAATCATCGCTTAATTTTTAATAAAGTTAACTTAAATTAAGCTTTAACATTTTTTTTACATTTAATATGGCACATCCTAAACTACAAAACTTTAAAACTCATTTTTCATAATAGTTTCAGCTTTATATTTTAGAGCAATGTCACAGTTAACTTCTGCACCTATATAATAAATCATTTTTTCAATAAAAGTTCACATTTTTTAAAAAATTTAACTATTTTGGTTCTATTTTTGCAATAGTAGTTTTTGCTGTGAAAACTGATACAATCACTGATAAAACAACACTAACCAAAATTAAAGTTAACAACTCTGTAAATGTAAAACTTTTTATAGAAAAACTAGTATTATAAGCTTTTGCAATGGCGTTAACATAAGCATTAACAGTATAAAGTGCTACAGAGGTTAACCACCATGCAACAGCAGCACCTAAAAAACCAAACCACATACCTAAATAGATGTAGGGACGACATATATATGAATTTGTTGCACCTACTAATTTCATAACCTCTATTTCATCTTTATGCAGTAATACTCTATTTGAAATAGTATTTAGCACTGTTAGTAATAATGATACCAATAAGATAATTCCTATCATTATTGTTAAATAATTCATTAAAGAGATCATACTGTTCAGACGATTAAACCACTGCTTATCAAGCCTTACTAATTCTACTGCTTTATTTTTTTCTATCTCTTTAACTAATTCTTCTAAAGATGTACCTTCATCTAAACTTGGATTAGGAGTAAGCACTATAGCATGAGGTAAAGGATTATTATCTCCACCTAATATTTTATTCTCTTCAACACCTAAAGCTTCTGAAAAATCTTTTAAAGCCTCACTATTTGTAATTAGGTAAGCACTCGCGATACGGCTATCCCTTGCAAGATCATCTTTAATTTGAGCAGCTCTTAGTGGATCTATTTCATTATTCAAATAAACAGTAATATTACGACCTAAAGTTAAATCTTCTGTTAATACAGAAACATTGCGCACTAGGAGATAAAATATTGAAGGAATTGCCATAGTAACTGCGATTACAGCAATCGTAAGTAAAGTTCCAATATAATGGAATCTAAACATTGCACCAAAAGAATTACGTGCCTCATTTAAGTTGCTAGCCCAAAAACTAGTTATGGAGAATTTAGACATTATAACACCTTAAATCAAACATTCCGTCAGCTATAAGATGACCTTGTTGTAAGTGCAAAGTTCGACGTGGCTGTTTACGTATTAACTCAATATCATGAGTAGCCATCATTATCGTCATTCCCTCTTGATTTAACTCAGAAAACAAATCTAATATACCAGTTGAAAGTTTTGCATCTAAGTTACCAGTAGGTTCATCAGCCAAAAGCACTAAAGGTTTAGCAATTATTGCGCGAGCAATACCCACTCTTTGCTGCTCACCTGTACTTAAATTTATAGGATATAACGCACCTTTCCCTTTTAATCCT
The DNA here is from genome assembly GCA_964615195.1 of uncultured Enterobacterales bacterium. Classification (GTDB taxonomy): domain Bacteria; phylum Pseudomonadota; class Gammaproteobacteria; order Enterobacterales; family Succinivibrionaceae; genus HGM20899. The sequence continues at coordinate 7,888 of CAZTNG010000055.1, read as the reverse complement.
ACTCTGTCAATAGCTTTGCTAACTAATGGAATAATCTCATCTAGACTTATGTCATGAATCAACAGTGGTAAAGCTACATTTTCAGCTACCGTTCTCCCCATCATTAAGTGATGATCTTGAAAAACCATGCCTATCTTTCTACGTAACTTTGGAATTTCTTTCGGCTTTATATCTGTAATGTCCTGCCCATTAAGCAAAACATTACCTATACTTACTTTTTCCATCGCGGCAATAATACGCAATAACGTACTTTTCCCCGCTCCAGAATGGCCCGTCAAATAAACCATCTCACCATTATTTATGATAAAGGAAATCCTTTGCAAAGCATTTTGACCTTGCAAATAAATTTTTCCAACTTTCGAAAACTCAATCATTTTCAACCAACTTCATTTTAATAAATCAGGAGATATAAGGTTTATTTGATTTTATACCAAATAAGCTAAACTTATTTTTCCTCTGCACTAAATAATGCTTTTATAAAATCATCAGCATTAAATTCACGCAAGTCATCAATTCCTTCACCCACACCTATGTATCTAATTGGTACATGAAATTGATCTGCTATATTAAATATTACCCCACCTTTGGCAGTACCATCTAATTTCGTTAAATTTATTCCTGTTAAAGGTACAACTTCACCAAAAAGCTTTGCTTGGCTTATTGCATTTTGACCAGTACCAGCATCAACTGTGAGCATTACTTCATGAGGAGCAGTTGCATCAAGTTTTTTCATAACTCGAACTATCTTACGCAATTCTTCCATTAAATTTGCTTTATTTTGTAATCTTCCTGCTGTATCAGCTATAAGAACATCATAGCCCTTTGCCATTGCTGAGTTAAAAGCATCAAAAATAACTGACGCACTATCTGAACCTGTACTTTGAGCCACAACAGGAATATTATTTCTTTGGCCCCAAACTTTAAGTTGTTCAACAGCTGCCGCTCTAAAAGTATCACCTGCTGCAAGCATAACTTTTAATCCTTTACTTTCATAAAGCTTTGCAAGTTTTCCTATTGTTGTAGTTTTACCTACACCATTAACGCCTACCATTAAAATAACAAAAGGTTTATTCCCTTTTTTAATTTCTAAAGGTACAGAAACCTGATCTAAAACGCCATGTAATTCTTTTGTTAAGCGATTCATTAAGCTGTCTGAATCCTTTAGCTCTCGTAAAGATGCTTCAGAAGTAAGCTTTGCCATTATTTTTTGTGTGGTTTCAATGCCTATATCAGCAGTAATTAGGGCGGTTTCTAATTCTTCAAATAGATCGTCATCTATTTTTCGCCCTTTAAATAAAGCCACAAAACCAAAACCAATGTTTTCTCTAGTTCTCTTTAAACCATTAAATAAACGCTTAAAGAAGCCTGGTTTATTTTGAGGCTCTGGTATTAAATCTTCTGTAGAAGTTACTGTATCTACATCAGACTCATCATCTTTAACATTAGTCTCATCATTTTTTTCAGATTTATCTAAAACAGAAGATTCAGATAATTTATTATCCTTAATAGAATCAATAAGAACATCGTCAGACGGCACTTCTTTATCTACAACTGTATCATTTTGTGTTTCATGTTTTAGTTCAGCTTGAACTTGAACACTATTGTCAGTAGAAATAGATTTAGACACATCTTCTGTTTTTAAAGATTTTTCAGCTATCACTTCTATTTGTTCTTGTTTAGATTCAACTTGCACTGTATCAATTTGTTCAGACTTATTTGAATCTTTTTTAAACCAAGAGAAAAAACCCTTCTTTGCCATTTTTATCAATCTCTAATATTAATTATTTACACGCGTTACTATATCAAAAAGGGATAATATTCGCAAAAAAAGTGATGACGATATCGTAGTGAAAATGATAATTTATATTATTATCATTTTATAATTATTATTATCAGTTACATCTAGCTAGTTTTAAATACACTCCTAATGTTGTAAAATTTTAAAAATATTAGGAGATCAGCATGAATAAACCAAATAACTCTAGAGGAAGCGGAACAATTCGCATCATTGGAGGAATCCATAAAGGAAGAAAACTTCCTGTTCTTGATAGCGAAGGACTTAGGCCTACTACAGACCGAGTAAAAGAAACTCTATTTAATTGGTTAATGTTTTCTGTTAGAAATGCAAAATGCTTAGATTTATTTGCAGGTTCTGGTAGCTTAGGTTTTGAAGCTCTATCTAGACAAGCAGAATCAGTCACAATGATTGAAAAAGAAAAGAAAGTTTTTCAAAATTTACAAAAATGCGCAGATATATTAAAAGAAAATAATTTAAAACTCATTAATGGCGATGCTTTATCTTTCCTAAAAAATACTACAGATAGCTACAATATTGTCTTTTTAGACCCACCTTTTCGAAAAGATTTTTTAAATGAGATATTTAATTTGCTAACTCCGTCTATAGTTCCAAATAATGCATTTGTATATGTTGAACAAGAAGCAGAAAATATTACAGAAGCTCCGAAAAGCTTTAAGTTAATAAAAGAAGGTAAAGCAGGTCAGGTAATATATCGACTTTACCAACTAGATTGGACATAAAATTACAATGAAACTGTTATTAAACCTAATTGGATGTATCATAGTACTCGGTTTTTGGTTAGGAGCCGTGTATTTTTATTTTTTATATAACGGCACAACAACAAAAATGCAATTAGGCATAGTGATAATGGTAATAATGGTAATTTTTATGAATATTATTTATTGCCTAGGCATTAAATTCCTGACTAAAGGTATTCTAAAGCCACAAATTTATGATTACATATTAACTATATTTTTTGGTCATTTTGGTTGTTTTTGGGTTAGAGAACAAATTTTTGAAAAATTATCTAACAAAAAACAAGTAAGTGATAATTGCATCCAAAATTAGATTATTTTTTTACTCTTAGACAATTATTTCATACGCATGCTTAAAGTGTATCAGAACTATGATTTGCATTTAATTTAATTTCTGTGAAACTTTATTACTTTTTTTAAGTCTCTAGCTGTATAGTATGTTATTGTTAGCATTCTTCCCTTTATGTTAGAATGTACACGTTTTTGAAGTTTTATGGTTTTTTCAATGAGAATTAAGTCACTCCTATCAGTAATTTTTATTACCACATTATTAAGCACAGGTTGTGCCTATAGAATAGACGTTCCACAAGGTAATTTCACTGAGCAAAAAGATGTATTTAAGCTTCATAAAGGAATGACAAAGGAACAAGTTAAATTTGTGCTTGGAACACCAATGTTGCTTGACCAACTAGATAATACCAAATGGTATTACGTTAATTATTTACGAACTGGTTGGAATGCTCCAGAGTATAAGAGGTTAATTGTTACTTTTGACAATAACAATTTACTGTATGATATTTCTGGTGATTTTCAAAAGAATCCTTCTTTCGATACCCCATTATAGTTATCATGAAAATTAGAGTAATAATAGTCTGTCTATTATCATCCATAATTATTATAGGTTGCTCTGAACGTAAAGTATGGCAACCTAGATCTATGAAATTACAGTTAAATAATTTTCAGGTTAATGACATTCCCCCTAATAATAATCAACCCGATCTTAATTTTAAATTTTTCAGCTACGCTAAAGAATGTGCTTACGGTATTGCAGAAAGTGGCGAAAAACTAGCTGTTTTATATCAGCAAACATTAAATGTTAAAAATCCAAACTACCTTTATTTCCAACAATATCCATTTTCTAATGCTTATAACTATTGTTTATTTGCAATGAAAGATAATGCTCAAGATAAAGAAGATTCACTATATGCCCATGCATTACAAAGCTTAACCAATGCAAAACCAAAAGATCCTAATTTAATAATTGATATAATTTATTATTATTACAACAATAATGACATCACAAGCGCTAATCAATGGTCTCGTGAATTAAATTTATCTGCATTAGGAGATGCAAAAGGAAATTACCTGCTAGGTAAATTCCTATTTGAAAAAACAAATACTCAAGAAATGGGGTATAAGCTTGTTGAAAACGCAGCTAAGCTTGGAAATCTAGAAGCTCTAGACTTACTAGAAAGTACAAAATATCATGAATATAGATCTGATAACCCCATTTTAAAGAAAAATTACTTTAACATTATTCACGGAGAATAAAACTAGGCCTCAAAATCTATTTGCTTTCCTTCATCCATTGTTTTATCTATTGGTTTTCTACCATTTTTAGAATACATCGATTCATTTAATGAAGATGAATCTTCATTTTCATACTCAGCAAATTCTTCATCTTGTTTTTTTTTAATTTTTGGCTTTTTAGCGACCTTATGCACACCATTTTTAAAAATGAGATCCGCAGGTTCAAGCTTACCTCTTGGTAAAATTGCATAAATAGCATCCATAGCAAGCTCCTTTTATACAACAAAGACCATACGTCTATACTTATTCATCGGCATAATTGCTTAAATATTCAACAATAATTCTAAATTTAGAAATATATTTAAGTTATAACTATAAAACAATCCTATACTATAATATTAACTTATAAAAAAAGAATAGTTAAATAAAAAAATATTATATATATACATTTAACACAAAAATATATTACGCAATTTGTATTATTTGATTTAAAATCATAAACAATTAAGTAATATTTAATAATTATTAATCAAGTACGCAATTTTACGGTGTATACATGTCTACATTAAACGAAACAACTGCAAAACAAAATCAAGCTCATAGCCTAGCAATTGATAACAGTAAATTAGATGAGGCATTAACCCATCTTTACCAATCGCAAACCAAAATAAACAAACAAATGGTTATTAATACTCTTACCCAAGCAAAGGTTCTTGTTCCTATTGCACTAAGTAGTGAGGCAAAATCTAATGCACAAGGTGAGCTAATTATAGATAAAGACACTCAAATAACACTCATTCTTCTTCAAAATGAACAAGGTGCTAATTACTGTCCTGTATTTACAAATGAAACAGAACTATCAAAGTATGGTGCTCAAAAATCTGGCACACTTAAACAGGGCTTTATAAATATAGCCCAAACAGTTCTTAAGCCTAATAGTAATATAGCAGGGATTGTGGTTAATCCTTTTGGGGTAAGCTTAACATTAGATTCTGATCTTCTTAAAGCTATAACCAATCCAGTCATTAAAGATCCGACCCCAAGATCATACAAAATTGAAAGTGGCACAAAAGTTATGATTGGCGAGCCTAAAACTTATCCAACAAAGATGGTCGAAATTATAAAGGCCGTACTAGAAAACCATAATTGTGTTAATAATGCTTGGCTCAGATTGATGATTAGACCTCAAAATGAAATGAGTTATCTTATTGTAATTGACTCAAAAGATGAAGATTTAACACATTTATTTTCAGATTTAGCGCAGCTTTGCGAACCATACTCCGATAAAATACCTTTAGATTTTATTAAATATAAACCTGAAAGTAACTTTGATACCTCAGCAGTAAAAGGTGCAAAACCATTTTTTACACGTATGCGTAAAAAATTCTTAGGTATTTTTTAGATAATCGCTTATATACCGCGCATAATTATTTATCACCAACTACAAAAGTAGTAAGTTATGCGCGAACCTTGACACACAGAAAAATAAATATCATATAAAATTACAAGATTATATTTATTATCCACAAAATCATTTTCAGTCATCAATTAGCAATCAAATGTAACTTATGGTAGCTTGTTACTATAAACTGCCACCATCACTTTTGACTTTACACAAATTTTATAAAAACTTAACAAGTAAATATTATCATTATTAAGCTATTTGCATTACAATTTACGCAATAATTTTTGATTACAAGGATATACTATGAAAACGGATGCAACAAATTGGGTTCCTAAAGAGCAAAGTTGGCTCGCTTTTAACGCTAGAGTTTTGCAAGAAGCTAAGGATTGCACTGTTCCACTAATTGAAAGAGTAAGATTTCTTGGTATTTATTCTAGTAATCAAGATGAATTTTTTAAAGTTAAAATTGCTGAATTAAAAAGACAAGTTTTAATAGATGATGAAAATGGCAATGATACTGGTGCGAAAGCTCTACTAAAAGAATCCTTAGATAAAGTAAAAGAATATAGTATTCTTTTTGATAAAACTTATAGATCTCTGTTAGATGAATTAGCCTCACACAATATTCATTTACTTGAAGAAAATGAAATTTCTGTAGCTCAAAAAGAATGGGTAAAAAAATACTTTAAAGACAATGTCCTTAAGCATATTAGCCCTGTAGTACTCACAGAAAATGTAGACCTGATTACATTCTTAAAGGATAAATACTCATATCTAGCAGTAGAAATGAGCAAAAATGGACAAAATGAAAAATATGCTCTAATAGAAATACCTACTGAAAAAGTTCCTAGATTTATTCAAATACCAACAGAAGATAGAAGAGAAAAAGTGTTAATGATTCTAGACAACGTAATTCGTGTTGGCCTAGATGATATTTTCTGTGGATTATTTGACTATAATAAAATAAATGCGTATTCAATAAAAATGAATCGTGACGCAGAATATGATCTAACATCACAGCTTGATAGATCTTTTGTTGAAAACATGTCTAACAGTTTAAAGCAACGTCTAAATGCTATGCCTGTAAGGTTTGCTTATGATAAAGAAATGCCAAAATCAATGGTAAAATTCTTACTAAAGAAATTATCTATGCATGATGTTAATTCAATCATGGATGGTGGCAGATACCATAATTTTAAAGACTTTATTGGTTTTCCTAATGTTGGTCGTGAGTATCTTGAAAATTCAAAATTATCCGCTTTAAATTCAAAAGATTTTGATGAAGCGTCTAATATATTTCAAGCCATTTCTCACAATGATGTTTTGTTATATTATCCATATCACTCATTTAGATACTTTACTGAACTATTAAGACAAGCGTCTTATGATCCAGCTGTTACTTCTATAAAAATCAATATCTATCGTGTTGCTCGCAACAGTCGTGTTATTGATTCTCTAATAGATGCAGCCAATAATGGTAAAAATGTTACTGTTGTGGTTGAACTAAAAGCAAGATTTGATGAAGAAAATAATATTCAATGGGCTAGCCGTTTGACTGAAGCTGGTGTAAAGGTACTATTTGGTGTACCTAGTTTAAAGATCCATTCTAAACTATGTTTAATTACTAGAATTGAAAATGATAAACCTGTACGCTACACTCATATAGGTACAGGTAACTTCAATGAAAAAACAGCCAAGATCTATACCGATTTCTCATTATTTACTTGTCATGAAGAACTAACTTCTGAAGTTGAAAGTGTATTCGAATTTATTGAATATCCTTATACTAGACCAAACTTTAAATATCTACTAGTTTCACCTATTAATTCTCGCCAAAATATCTATGCATTAATTGATAATGAAATTAATAATGCTAAAGCAGGATTCGAAGCAAAAATAATACTCAAAGTTAATAACCTTGTTGATAAAGGATTAATTTCAAGACTTTATGAAGCGTCTCAAGCTGGTGTTGAAATAAAAATGATTGTAAGAGGTATGTGTTCATTGCGTCCTGGTATAAAAGGTTTAAGTGAAAATATATTCATTATTAGTATTGTTGATAGATTCCTCGAACATCCACGCGTTATGTTTTTCTTCAATAATGGTAATTCTAAGTTATACATTTCTTCTGCGGATTGGATGACGAGAAATCTTGATTATCGTATTGAGGTAGGAACTCCAATTTTATCTCCTGTTCTCAAGCAGAGAATTCTTGATATTATTGACATACAATTCCAAGATACAATGAAGGCTAGAATCATAGATAGTGAACAAACAAATTCTTATGTTAAAAGAGGTAATAAACGTAAAATTAGATCTCAAATAGCTATTTATGATTATCTTCAAAGTGTTGAAGGCAACAATAGCATTGATATTCACCATATCTAATTAACGCTAAAA
>CAZTNG010000054.1:0-15541 GCA_964615195.1 uncultured Enterobacterales bacterium | reverse complement strand
AAAATAAGTGGAAGTTAGACATACAACTGTATAATATAACACAGTTATATTAAATTACTATTCTAACCAACAACTAAAACAAAAGGATAAGCAAATGCTTATCCTTTTGTTTCAATAAATAACTTTAAAAAACTAAATATGACTAATTTCTTCCCATTCATCATCAGATAAAAGCTTATCTAAATCGATAAGTATGAGCAATTCATTTTCTCTATTGCTTACACCTTTTATAAATTTTGCACTTTCTTCTGTTCCAACATTTGGAGCAGGATCAATGTCTGATGAATTAAGGTCAACAACCTCAGCAACGCTATCAACTAAAATTCCAATTACTTGTTTTTCTGCTTCAATTATTACAATTCTCGTACTTTCTGTTACAGTTTCAGGTTGCAAACCGAAACGCATCCTTGTATCAATAACAGTTACTACATTACCACGTAAATTAATAATGCCTAAAACATAATCAGGAGCACCAGGAACAGGTGCAATTTCAGTGTAACGCAAAACCTCTTGCACTTGCATAACATTAACGCCATATACTTCGTTATCCAAGTGAAAAGTTACCCAACGTAACACTTCACCATTGTTATCAGAAACTTTTGCAACTTCTGCCATGATAAAATCCTTTTCTGTTAGCTAATAGTATGATGTAAGCATATCAATATTCAATATAATTCGCGATATCATTTTATTGCAAACTTGAGCAATGACACTTTTTATAACATACTTATTTTTTATTTACGAGATCTTTTACATCTATTCCACGTTGTAACATGCCTATCAATTCTTCAACATGAATTAACGCACACATTTCATCTTTAACTATACCTGCTAGCCAAGGCCTTGCACCCGCACTTTCTCTCCATTTAACTCCAGTACGTGTTAAATTTTTGGTGCCAATAAGTTCATCACATTGCAAAGACCAATCAGAACTATCGAGCATGATTACATATTTATAAGAGTGTATGTTTTCATCACTCGTAGGCATCATCCATCTAACTGTATCTACAACTGAAATTTTACGTTCATGCAAAGTCATAATTCCAGAAAACCAATTAGGTTTTCCAAAAATTGAAGTAATCTTACCATGCTCATAAATACCTCCTAAATTTTTAAGGGGAACCGCCAAAGTAACACCAGCAACTTTAAAAAACAAAGCACTAAATTCATTATCTGTCTGCAAATTTTTCCACGGAGCAACTGAAGGTGTAACATTTTCAATCTTAGTTTGTTCAGATACTTCATTGTGAGTTTTATCTATAGTTTTTGAAGATAATGCTACTACAGGCTCAGCTATTTTCTGTTTTATTTCAACTTTTTCTGTAAGTTTATCTTCAACCTTAATTTTTGTTTCAACAATTTGATTTGTTTCTACCTTATCAAGCAATTGCTGAAGTTGCCTATTGTCTTTTTCTTCTACAAACGGTTTAGTTTCAACATGTTCTTCTTCAAGCTTTTGCATTTTAGCTATTGGAGTAGAGGAGGAAGGCTCAGTAAGTAAAGAATTAAAATAACTTACCATTGCATCATATTGATTTGACTTACTCATAATGAAATGCCCTCAAGCATAAGTAAATCATCAAGCAAAGATTTATACACCTTAACACCACGGGACTCAGGATATAAAATTGACGCAGGCATATGCTTTTGAGATGCATCCCTAAAACGAGTATCTACAGGTATTACATCACTCCAAACATCCTGCCCATATGCTGATATAATAGCTTCCAAACTTTGATGAGATGCTCTAGTTCTTTTATCGAACATAGTTGGTACAATAATATAATTCAAAGATTTAGCTTCAGTACCACGCAATATCTCAAAAGTCTTCATCATTCGTTCTAGACCTTTTAATGCCAAAAACTCAGTTTGAGTAGGCACAATAATTCGAGAACTAGCAGCTAATGCGTTAACCATCATGACACCAAGTACAGGTGGACAATCAATAAGAACCGCATCGAAATCATCACTTAATGCATTCAATGCTCGATTTAATATTAAGCCAACTCCATCTTGACCGCCTAAAGATTTATCTAATGTTGCTAATGCTATTGAACCTGGCATTAATGATATATTAGGTACATCTGTTGGAATAATAATCTTACGCAATTCATCTTTACTCATAGTTGTATCACTAGAAAAAAGATCATATAGCGTATGATCCAACTCATCAGAGTCATAACCAAAACAACTTGTTAAAGAAGCATGGGGATCTGTATCTAATAACAGTACCTTCATTCCCTCTTTAGCCATCAAGCCTGCAAGAGTAATGGCAGTTGTAGTTTTACCAACTCCGCCTTTTTGATTTGCAACGGTCCAAACTATCATTTTACTACTACCTATTCTTGTTTTTTAGCTCTTGAATAAATCTTAAGTCTACCGTCAGGAAGTCTTACAACCTCCATGTCATTAAGATCTTTTTCAGGAATTTGTTCAGATGCTTCAGAATCTATCTGTAAATCTTCTGGTATAATTTCAAGTTTTCTTGGCTTCATAGCATATTTAGAAATTGCTATAACAACACATCTATTTCGGCTTCTACCTTTTTCTGTTGTGTTTGATACAAATGGAGCAAACTGTGCAAATGCTTCTACACCTAAACGTCTCGCATCAATATCATACTGCACAAGTTCTTGAATCACACTTATAGATCTAGCTGAGGAAAGTTCCCAATTAGACTTATATACTTCATCTTTTACAATAGTATTATCTGTATACCCTCTAACTCTTACATAATTAGAAATTGGTTTGAGTATTTCTGCAATTTTTTGCAATACAGGCTTTGCTTTATTTAACACTGAGGCACTATATGGAGCAAAAACCAATGCATCATTTAATTCTATTGCTAACCAATTTTGACTTTGACTAACGCTAACCAATCCAGCTTCCTTTAAATCTTCTAAAGATTTGCCAATATCTTCTCGTACAGAGTCTAAAGGTGCACCCATTTGATTTTCACCCAAACTATCAGCTAAAGCATCATCAACATCAGTTCCGTCTTTTGGTCTCTCAACATCAGTGGATTGTTGTCCTATAGAAGTTTCCGATTTTGGCCTTCCAAAATCCATGTATCCACCACCACCAGGTGCTTCTGATTTTAACGCATTAGGATTTACTATCATTGATGCAGCTTGAATAGGACTATAAGTTGGATCACTTATCATTTTTGCGCCATCAGCATATTGTTTTGATGACTCAATAATTCCCATCTTTGTAAAACTATCAATTAAGCCTTGAACCATCGCTGACGCTTCTGTTTGGGCAGACATTGCAAAACCATATAGCACAACGAACAGTGCAAAAAGAAGCGTCATAAAGTCGGCATAGGACACCATCCAACGCTCTGCGCCACCCTCATGCTCAGGAACCTTTTTTTTAGCCATTGATTATCCTTCGCTACACATCTTGACCAGTGTATACTGCCATACGTCTTTTTAACTGCATTGTATTTTCACCATTAGCAATAGACAGTAATCCTTCAAGAGTCATGTATTTAAACTGAGCAATATCGTGATTAATTGTTTTAAATCTATTACCTGCAGGTAAAAGAATAATATTAGCACATCCAACGCCATAAATTGTTGCCACAAACGCTACAGCTATCGCAGGACCTAATAATTCAGGTTGGTCTAATAAACCCATTGCATGTATTAATCCTAAAACAGCACCAATAATACCCATACAAGGAGCATAACCACCTATAGATTCAACAACTTTTGCAGGTTGCTCCAAATGATGCTGCTCAACATCAATCATATTTTCCATTAATGCTTGTAATTGATCTTTATCCACACCATCAACTATCATCTGCACGCCTTGACGAGTAAATGAATCTTCTATTTGTCCTAATTGATTTTCTAACGCTAGTAATCCTTGCTGTCTAGCTATTTGCAACATATTTTCCATCAATTCAGCTTGAGAAATTAAATCTAATCTAGGTGGAGCTATTAACCACTTTAATTTGCCAAATGTTTGCATGATAACTTTAAAAGGAAATTGAACCATAGCTGCGCCAAATGCTGCACCTACAACAATCATAAATGCAGGCAAATCGATCAACGCTCCAGGGTGAGACCCCTCAATAATCATGCCGCCAAGTATAAAACCAACAGCTATAAAAATACCAAGCAGATTCATATTTAAACCCTATTTTTTACTTCTGCAATAATATTTGAAGCCATATCTTCTATAGCTAAAATTTTCATTGCAATTCCAGAATCTACTATAGCTTTGGGCATTCCATAAATAACACATGTTTCTTCATTTTGAGCCCAAACAGTAGATCCCATACTTTTTAATAAAGAACTTCCTTTTTCGCCGTCATGCCCCATACCAGTTAAAACAACAGCCAATACTGAGTTTTTATAACATTGAGCAGCTGCTCCAAAAGTCACATCCACACAAGGTCGATAATTCAAATGTTCTGGACTAGGTACAATATGAAGAAAACGATCACCATTACCCTTTTCCTCAACCATCATTTGCATAGCTCCAGGAGCAATGTAAACAGTGCCATTCTCTATCACATCTCCATCTTTAGCTTCTACAACATGCATACCACATAATTGATCTAGACGCTTAGCAAATGGCCCCGTAAATGCAGCTGGCATATGCTGAACAACTACAACTGGGAGTGGAAAATTACTAGGCAAACCCGTAAGTAATGTCTGCAAAGCTATTGGACCTCCTGTTGAACTACCAATAGCAAGTAATTTATATTTACCCTGACCTTTAAAATTATCAACATTCATGCTGACAGGATGCAATTTAGATACCATCTGCTGTTCGCCAGATTTTTGGCTACTTACAAATCTATCTAAAGTTTTATTTTGTGAAGAACTCTGTACTTTTGTAGAGCCAACAGTAGCTGCATGAGGGTAGTATGTTTGACCTAAAATTTTAGGTTTTGTACTTTTATTGAGAAATCTACTAAAACGACTTTTCCCTAATTCCTTGATCTTATTAGTTAATGTTGAAATCGCATCTTCTTTTCTACGAGCGATATCATCAAAACACTTTGGTATAAAATCCATTGCTCCTGCATCTAAAGCATCCAAAGTAGACTTAGCACCGTCACTAGTTAATGATGAAAACATTAATATTGGTGTTGGATTCTCAGACATTATAGCGCGTACAGCATCAATACCATTCATTACTGGCATTTCTACATCCATAGTTATAACGTCGGGGCTTAATGAAGAAACAAGACTCACTGCTTCCTTGCCGTTTTTAGCCTCACCAACAAGTTCAAGTTCGTTATCTTTTTCAATCATTTCAATCAGACGTTTTCTAAAAAAAGTAGAATCGTCAACAATTAGGACTTTTATTGTCATTTATATTCCTAAATACAGCGTATATATTATATTTTTACTTCTTTCTTAAATTAGAAGTTAACTTTTTAGCATAAGATCTCAACAAACTTGGTATATCAAGTATTAATGCAATGCCACCATCAGAAGTAACTGTAGCACCTGCCATACCAGGAGTACCATGTAATAAATTATCTAAAGGCTTAATTACAACTTCTTCTTGACCAATTAATTCATCAACTACAAATGCTACCTGTTGCTGATTTCCATGTTGAACTAAAACCACATGTCCATACTCAGGGTGCTTTAGATCTTTTGGAGGATTTCTAATAAGCCAATCTTGTAAATAAAATAGTGGTATTGCCTTATCTCTAATAATTATTGTAGCTTGACCATCAACATTTCTTATACCACTAAGTTTCAAATAAAATATCTCATTTACAGAGGTTAATGGTAGTGCAAAGCTATGCCCACCAACTTTAACCATTAATGTCGGTAATATTGCTAGTGTTAACGGAACTTTGATTTCAATTGTTGTACCAATTCCTTTTTCTGAATCAATATGCAATGAACCATTAAGCTTGGTGATATTTGTTTTAACAACATCCATACCAACGCCACGACCAGAAATATCTGAAATCTGTTGTTTGGTTGAGAAACCTGGAGCAAAAATTAAATTGAACGCTTCTGTATCGCTCATTCTTGCCGCAGTATCCTCATCGAGGATACCTTTGCTGATAGCAACTTGTTTAAGTTTGTCAGGATCCATACCAGCGCCATCATCAATTATTCTTAATAAAATATGATCGCCCTGCTGAGATGCTGTTAATGTAATAGTACCCTCTTCAGGTTTACCTGAAGCTTTTCTTATTTCAGGTGTTTCAACACCATGATCACATGAATTTCGTACTAAATGGACCATAGGATCCGCAAGAGCATCAACTAAATTTTTATCTAAATCTGTATCCTCACCTTCCATAACCAATTCAATTTTCTTATTTAAGTTTCTAGCTAAATCTCTTACAACTCTAGGGAATCTACCAAAAACCTTCTTAATTGGTTGCATTCTAGTTTTCATAACAGCGCCTTGAAGATCTGCCGTTACTACATCCAAATTTGATATTACCTTTGTTAATTCCTCATTGCCTTGAGAACTACCTAAACTAATTAATCGATTACGAACTAAAACTAACTCACCAACCATGTTCATAATAACATCAAGTGTCTTAGTTTCAACACGTACAGTTGTATCTGCAGCTGGAGTTGAAGATGTAGAATTAGTCTTACTAGAACTTGATGATGGAGCTTTTGAAGCAACTGACGGAGAGGACGGACTTGATGCTTCAGGCAACGGTGTTGAATTGCTAGGCTTTACAGGTTCTACTTTTGGTGTTGAAACTTGAGCATCATCATTACCAGGTGCGTGACCTTTACCATGCAATTGATCTAATAATGCTTCAAATTCATCATCAGTCATACTTGAATCATCGCTACTTGATGAAGGAGTAACTTGAACAGGATTTGATTGCGGTGATGAAGTAGCCTTCTGCAACATGGCATCAAAATCTGAATCTGTTGGGTCTAATACCTTTTTTTCATCCTTATCTGAACCCGGAGCTACTCCAGTTCCATGCAACTGATCCAATAAAGCTTCAAACTCATCGTCAGAAATGCTATCTATAGTATCATCCGTTTTTGATGAAGGAACTGGAACAGCTACAGGCTTAGGAGCTTCAACTTTTACTGGCGGTTTTGGAGGTTCAGGCTTTGGAGGCTCAACCTTTTGATCTGAAGGACCTTTAGCTTTTGGCTTGCTTAATTCCTTTAACTGATTAAGTAATTCTTCTGGAGCAGGATCTGGATCATCATGATTTTGAACCTGAGAAAACATGCCACTTATTACATCATGTGCATGCAAAATTACATCCATTAATTCTGAATCAACTTCTCTGCCACCATTGCGCAATGTATCGAATACGTTTTCTGCCCCATGACAAGCCTTTACAAGCTCTGAGAGTGACAAAAATCCAGCTCCACCTTTTACAGTATGAAACCCTCTAAATATTGCATTCAACAATTCATGATCGTTAGGTCTTTTTTCAAGCTCAACAAGTTGTTCTGAAAGAAGCTCGATGATTTCACCAGCTTCTACCAAAAAGTCTTGTAGAATCTCCTCATCAACACCTTCTAACCCCATAACACGCACCTTCTATCTTTAAAAACCTAAACTTGCAAGGAGATCATCCACATCGTCTTGTGATTGAACAACATCTGTACGTTGTTCTTTATTAACAATTGGTCCCTCAACTTCAATAGAACTTGTTTGAGTATCCTCAACTTTTTGCACAGGAACATTGCTATCCATAAATGCTTTTAACAAATCTAATAATTTTGTTTCAACCTCACTCACAAGCTTGATAACTCTATTAATCATTTGACCTGTTAAATCCTGAAAATCCTGAGCCATCAAAATTTCAGTCAACTGAGAACATAATACTTGTGAATCATCCTTAGATTTTGATATTAGTCCATCAACCTTATGACATAATTTAATAAATTCATTTTTGTCTATCTCAGTACGATTATGCATGAGTTTATCCCACGAAGGCTCAATTTCCGAAATCGACTTGCTTAATTGCTGGGCTAAAGGCATACAATTATCCACAGCATCCATTGTTCTATTAGCGGCTCTATCTGTCATAGTAATGATGTAACGCAACCTTTCTGTTGCATCCGGTATTTCATTTTTAGCAATATCACTTAAACGAGGATCAACTTGAAAATTACTAATCTGATTATGTAAGTTTCTAGTCATCTTTCCAATTTCACTAAAAAGATCTATTTGATTGCGATTCACAATATTTAATATAATCTGATCAGCTTCATCTTGATATCCATCTTCAAGATATTCAAGTATCTGCCTTGCTTCTACTAAGGTAATTAGTGGTGCTTTCTCAGTATTTCCACTTGATTCTGCCATTTACAATTCCCTTTATCCAATTCTTTCAAAAATCTTATCTAACTTTTCCTTTAAAGTTGCCGCTGTAAATGGTTTAACTATGTATCCGTTTACGCCTGCTTGAGCAGCTTCAATAATTTGCTCACGCTTTGCTTCAGCCGTAACTAATAAAACAGGAATGCTTTTAAGTTTATCATCGGCGCGTATTGCTTTGAGTAAATCTATACCTTGCATCCCAGGCATATTCCAATCAGTAACAACAAACTGAAAATCACCACTTTTTAACATTGGCAATGCAGTTGTACCGTCATCAGCTTCTTGAGTATTATTAAAACCTAAATCTCTCAACAAATTTTTAATGATGCGACGCATTGTTGAAAAGTCATCAACAATCAGGATCTTTATATTAGTATCCAATGTAAATTCTCCAAATAATATTAACTGCAAAATTCATTTAGGAAGATTCAAACGCAATTAAGTGAGGATATTATGCACGTATAAGCTTGTTATTTCAGAGATCTACTCAGCAATTTAAATGCAATAAATCCTAAAAAGCACTATTACATGCTATTTTTTTAACATAAGTCTATTTTTTTATATCATTTACATGGTTTTCATGTTTTAAAATATATTTATGCTACAAATAGACTGCCAATCAAATAATAATAATTTCTTTGCTTCAGAATAATCCATATTTCTTTGCAATTATTATATCTAAAATTTTATGAAAAAATTAATATTCTAAAATTTTTTAACACTTTTATTAAACTACGGAATGTACTAACGAATAGTAATATAATGACAACATATTCAGCTGTTTAATATATAAATTAAAAGAAGATTTAATCTTTCAACCAATCGCTTAATAATGAACGTAAGCGAATTAAAGATTGTGACAACAACTGACATGCACGAGATTCACTTATCTCTAGAACAGCACCAATTTCTTTAAGATTCAACTCTTCATCGTAATAAAGAGAAATAATTAAAGCTTCACGTTCAGGTAAATCTTTTATAGCTTGAGCTAAATTCTTTGAAAACTCTAACTTGGTTAGCTGATTGTGTGGTGACGCCATAACACCTTGAGCAACAGAATCCTCAATTACATCATCAGTTACACCTAAATCATCAATTCCAATAACTTTACTTGTTGATGCATCTACGAGCATTTGCCTATATTCATCTATACCAACACCTAGCCTCTTAGCTATGTCAGCTTCTTTAGGCTCACACCCAAGTTCATGTGATAATTTTCTAATTACATCTGAAATGTTTCTTGAATTTCTGTGAACAGAACGAGGAGTCCAATCATAGGTTCTAATTTCGTCAATCATTGATCCTCTAATACGTATAGAGGCATATGTTTCAAAACTAGCTCCTAATCCACCCTCATAATTCTGCGAAGCTTCTAACAAACCTAACATTCCAGCTTGAATTAGATCATCAAGCTGCACATTAGGAGGCAATCTAGATTTTAAATGTAACGCCACCCTTTTTACCAAAGGGGCATATCGCATAATTATCTCATTACGAGGATCCTTTTGCCTTAAATATGCTTCTGATGGAGTCAATTATCTAACCTCTTAAGCGATTTTCGCTTCATTCGCCTCATGATCTTCAATAGATCTTTTTACCAAATTTTCTATAAAAAATTCTAAATGACCTTCTGGTCTATAAGGAATTGGCCATGTAGCAGCTCTTAAAGCCAAAGCTTTAAATGCTAATGCTGCAGGTGATCTAGGAAAAGCATCAACTATAACCTTTCTTTTTCTAACTGATAATCGAATATTATTATCCATTGGCACGCAAGATACTAATTCTAATGATGCATCTAAGAACCTATCAGTCACTTTCGTTAGTTTAGCAAATAAATCCTGTCCCTGTTTTAAACTATTGACCATATTTGCAATAATTTTGAACTTGTACACACCATAGTCACTATTTAAAATTTTCATAAGTGCATAAGCATCGGTAACAGATGTTGGTTCATCACATACAACCACTAAAACATCCTGAGCTGCACGAGCAAATGCTAGGACCATATCTGAAATACCAGCAGCTGTATCCACAATTAACACATCAATAGGTGTTTTTAGGTCGCTAAATGCTCTTATAAGGCCAGCATGTTGAGCTGGACTTAATTCAACCATATTTTGAGTTCCTGATGTTGCAGGAACAATTTTTAACCCATGAGGACCTTCAATCATCACTTCATCAAGAGTATTTTGACCTGAAAGCACGTGTGATAAATTTTTAGTTACCCTTAATCCTAACATTACATCAATATTTGCTAATCCAAGATCTGCATCTAGCAGCAAAACGCGCTTTCCTTGCTGACATAGGGATACAGCCAAATTTAACGAAACATTTGACTTACCTACGCCACCTTTTCCACCAGTAACAGTAATAACCTTTACACCATTACTAGCTACGGACATATTTCGCAATCCCTGTGCCTGATCCATAAAATTCTCCTTTAATCCGTATTATCCAAATTACGAGCCCAATCTAATCCACTAGGTACATCATTTTCACGTGCCACTGACATATTAGGTTCATTATCTTCAATTTGAGATAATACCAAAGCAATAAAGCTCTTTGCATCCGCCACTTCAATATCTTCGGGAACTCGTTGTCCCGTTGTAACATAACTAAGTGGCAACTCATAACTTAAGCACATACTTAACGCATCGCCTAAATTTAAGCTTTCATCAAGCTTCGTTAAAATTAATCCATCAATTCCTACAGGACTGAATCTTGCGTAAGCATCCTCTAATACTCTACGCTGAGCCGTTCCAGGTAATACTAAATAATGCTGTAAATGCACCTTAGCACTCTTTTCAAGCTCCATTAGCTCCTGCTCTAATCTTGCATCTCGTTGTCCAAAACCAGCAGTATCAATCAATACTAAACTCTTGTTTCGCAACTGATACAAAACTTCAGCTAAAGAAGAAACATCGTCTACAACTTTAACGACACACCCCATAATTCGACCATAAGTTTGCAACTGTTCTGAGGCACCAATTCTATAATGATCAGTGCTAACAAGAGCTACCTGTTCTGAACCATATTTGAGAGCAAATCTTGCCGCAAGCTTTGCTAAAGTTGTAGTTTTTCCAACTCCAGTAGGACCTATTAAAGCTATAGCTCCACCATTTTTTAAAATGGCGTCACTACCTACTTGTAAATTGTTCTCCAAGATTCGTGCCATTTCTTGCCAAGCTACATTAAAAGATACATCTTGATTTACTCTACTAGTAACTTTAATAGCAAGCTTTTCATCAAAACCAGCAGCTGTGAGTAGTCTAATTAACATAGCCCTAATTGGTTCATCACGATTACGTTCATCATTCATCAATCCAGCTAATTGAAACTGCAAAAGCTTCCTAATAGATTCAACTTCCTTGGATAAATCATTAAATTTAGCCATATCTATCAGGGAATTTTTTGAATCTACGACCTTTGCGGCTGTTGGCTCAGTTTTTTCAGTATTAAAATAATTTTGAAAATTATTTCTAGCACCTAATGATGGTGGCACATTTTTATTATTCAAATTTTGTGAAACCGGTCTATTTTTAGTTGGTTGTTGCTCTTGTCTAGCTAATAATGCCGCCAAAGAATCGGCGAATTTCTCTTGTTTATTCCTTTCCTGAGATCCTTTAGCATTATTTACGACATTTTTTTGACTAACAACATTTCCTTTAGACGAAATATTGACAACATCCTCTGCTAATTCTCTTTCGGATTCTGAATTTGTTTTGGGGTTATTAACATCAGACTTGTTGTCAATAGCAGCAACAATTTCAATTCCGCCAGACACTTTTTTACTAGACATAATAATAGCATCAGAACCGAGCTCTTCTTTAATCTCAGCTAATGCTGTACGCATGTCCTTAGCAAAAAAACGTTTTAAATTCATGAACTACCCCTATTGTCCGACAGCACTAACAATTTTTATTTGTTTATCATCCGGAATTTCTTGATATGAAAGAACTCGTAAACCTGGTATAGAATTCTTGACAAACCTAGATAATGTATTGCGTAGCAAACCTGATGTCAATAAAATTGCAGGTTGACCTTCAAGCTCTAGCTTACTAGCAGCATCCGATAATGACTTTTGCATTCTCTCAGCCAATCCTGGTTCTATACCTGCGCCATCTGCGCCACCAGACTGTAAAGATTTATGCAAAATAGATTCCAAGTCTCGTGATAATGTTATCACAGGTATAACATTTGAACCACCAACTATATCTTGAATAATCAGTCGACGTAACCCAATTCTACATGCTGCAGTTAATACTTCTGGATCTTGACTCTTAGGACCATACTCAGTTAACGCTTGTAAAATTGTTCTCATATCACGGACTGGTACACCATCATTTAGCAAGTTCTGTAAAATTTTACATATTGAACCTAAACTCATAATACTTGGTACTAAATTTTCAACAAGCTTTGGCTGAGACTTAGAAACTTTATCTAAAAGATTCTGTACCTCTTCTTGACCAAGTAAAGAAGAAGCATTTTGAGACAAAATTTGACTTAAATGTGTTGCAATTACAGTGGCTGAATCTACAACTGTATAACCATAACCTAATGCCTGTTCATTATCACTTTTAGCAATCCAAACAGCATCTAAGCCAAATGCAGGATCTTTACACGGAGTACCTTTTAAATCTCCAAAAACCTGACCTGGATTAATAGCCATTTCCTTATCTGGATAAACTTCAGCTTCACCAAAACTCACACCCATCATAGTTATGCGATATGCATTAGGGGATAAATCTAAATTATCACGGATATGAACTTGAGGAATCAAAAAGCCTATTTCCTGCGATAATTTTTTACGTACACCTTTAACTCTTCCTATTAATTCTCCACTTTGATTTTTATCAACCATAGGAATTAATCTATAACCAACCTCTAAACCAATAACATCTACTGGAGCTACATCATCCCAAGACAATTCCTTATTTTCAGTCGTAGGTACAGGAGTTGTAGCTGTAACGTTAGATTCCGCAACTTGCTGTGCCTTAAGTGTTGATTTTTTAATATACCAAGATAACCCAGCACACATTAATGCCAATATAATAAATGCTGTATGAGGCATACCTGGGACTATACCAATTAATCCCAAAATAATAGCAGCTACATTTAATGATCTAGGATCTTTAAAAATCTGAGAAAGTACAACCTTTCCCATATCTTGTTCAGTATTTTGTCTTGTAACAATAATTGCAGTTGCAACAGATAACAATAATGATGGAATTTGAGCAACTAAACCATCGCCCACAGTTAATTTTGTGTATATGTCTGTTGCCACTGAAAATGTTAAATCATGCTGAACAATACCAACTATCATACCGCCAATTACATTTATAAACAGAATTAAAATACCAGCAATAGCATCACCCTTTACAAACTTACTAGCACCATCCATAGAACCATAAAAATCAGCTTCTTGGGTTACTTCAGCTCGTCTTTGCTTAGCTTGATCTTGAGTTATTAAACCTGCATTTAAGTCTGCGTCAATTGACATTTGCTTACCAGGCATCGCATCTAAAGTAAAACGAGCGCTTACTTCAGAAATTCTACCTGCACCTTTGGTTACAACCACAAAGTTTATTATTACTAATATTGAAAAAACTATAAGACCTACTACAAAATTACCACCCATAACAACGTTACCAAATGATGCAATAACGTTTCCGGCAGCCTCGCCACCATTATGTCCATTTACTAAAATGACACGGGTTGAAGCAACATTTAATGCCAAACGCAATAAAGTTGCAATCAACAACACTGAAGGGAATGCAGCAAATTCCATAGGGCGTTTAGCATAAACAGTTACAAACAAAACGATCATGGATAAAGCGATATTAAATGTGAATAAAATATCCAATATAAATGCAGGCATTGGTAACATAACCATGCCCAAACAAATCATAACTAAAAGTGGAGTACCTATTGATTTTACAGGTAAGGCTTTTACTCTATTTAATATTTCATTAAAATTCATAACATTTATTTATTCAAATTACAAAAATCACTAACTGTTCTAAGCTTGATTATAAAACAGTTGCACTTTACTTAATGCGATATGAGCAAGAATAAGGCCAAGAATATGAAAAAGATCTACTTTAACTCAAAAATTGTTAAAAGTGTAACGGGAATGAACAATGTTTACATACACAGAAATACATATAAAATAAAAAAATAAGGAAACAATCTAAACATAAAGATCATTTCCCTTAATCATTGATTATAAATCTATCTTTGCAAAATTATCCTTTAAGGTTTTTGCAGAATCTTGAATTAAACATAATTCATTTTTGGACAAAGGTAATAATAAAGTTTCACCTACTCCATTGCGCCCAACCTTTGTTGGTAAACCTATACAAATATCATTAATTCCATATTCTCCAGTAGCATAAACAGATACTGGCATTATTGAATTTTCATCATGAACAATTGACTGACATATTCTTTTTACAGCCATAGCAATTGCATAATTTGTCACACCCTTTCTAGATATAATTTCATATGCACTATTTCTTACAGTTTTGTAAATTTTGTCTTTATCCAAATCTATCTTCATTTGTTGACAATAGTCATTAATAGGCAAACCGGAGACAAATGTCCTACTCCATAAGGCTAATTCAGAATCCCCATGCTCTCCAACAATAAATGTATGAATGTTTCGAGAATCGACCTCCATATATTCACTTAACAAATATTTTAAGCGTGCTGTATCTAATACAGTACCAGATCCAAAAACTCTATTTCTAGGAAAACCTGAAAGCTTAAGAGCTACAGTTGTTAACACATCCACAGGATTTGCTACTACTAATAATATTGCCTTCTTATTATATTTAATGATTGATGGAATTATTCCCTTGAAAATAGAAGTGTTTTTAGAAATTAAATCTAATCTCGTTTCTCCAGGTAATTGATTAGCTCCTGCTGTTATTATTACAAGCATTGCATCACTAATATCACTATAATCACCTGCAACGACATCAACCGAATCACAGAAAGGACTACCTTGAGCAATATCTAAAGCTTCACCCTTAGCCTTAGCCTCATTTGTATCTATTAAAACTATACTATTAAACAAGCTCGAGCTCATAAGAGTATAAGCTATAGTTGAACCAACACTTCCACATCCTATCACTGCACATTTACGTCTTTCCATATACTTCACCTTAGAAATTAAAAACAATTTCGAGGCTTCGTGCATATGTGTGGGTAGATGAAGCCTCTAAACCTACCCTTT
>CAZTNG010000053.1:0-15716 GCA_964615195.1 uncultured Enterobacterales bacterium | reverse complement strand
GTCATAAGATAAGTGATTTATTATTTACTGATATTATTCGCATTACAGATAAAAATGAAAAGAAATCCAAATATATTACACACAAAAAATCTATTTTAATAGACGATAGTTTTGCAGAAAGATATGATGTACATACAGAGAGTGATATAAGTGTTTTTTCTGTAGATCAATTAGAAGTATTGATTGAACATAGAAATTAACCATTAAAATTAAATTATTTCTTGTTAATTAAGTTTTGCTGATTACTAAAAAAAGTGTGTTTTATAGTATATAATGACAATGTGTTACTTTGTATATTAGTAAAACATGAATACTTGTAAATTATCGTTATATGTTTTTTGGGATAAATATGGTTTAGTTAGAAATTACGTACTATTTTATCTAAAAGAACTGACAAAAGTATCTTCTAAAGTTATTGTTATAGTTAATGGAGATATTTTAAGTGAAAGTTTAATACAATTAAAGAAAATTGGCTGTGAAGTTATTGTAAGAGATAATCATGGTTTGGATTTTGGTGCATGGCAAGACGCATTACAATATATAGGTTGTGATACTCTATCAAAGTATGATGAATTGATTTTATGTAATTGTACCTGCTATGGACCTGTTTATCCATTTAGTGAATTATTTTCTGTTATGGATACTAAGCAATGTGATTTTTGGGGAATATCAATGCACCCTGAAAATAAAAGTGTATGTTTTGTGGTAGGTGACAATAATACAGTAATACATAAGCATATTCAGTCTTATTTTATGGTAATAAAGAATAACATATTAATTTCTGACTGTTTTAAGAATTGGTGGACTAATCTACGGCAATATGACGACTATAAGTATGAAGTAGGTTATCATGAAATTCAATTTACTAAATATTTAGAAGATAATGGATTCAGATGTAGTTGTTTAATTGATAATTCCAAATATCTTGATGAAAAAAATCTAACTAATATTTTATTCCTTTATTCTGAGCAAATTTTAATTGAAGATCGAAATCCTTTAGTTAAAAGAAAATTGTTTTCTGAATATTTGTTTTTTTTGCATCATTCCATTGTACGTGCATCAAAATTAGTGTTTGATTATATTGAACACTCAACAACCTATCCAACGAATTATATATGGGAAGATTTACTAGCAACTCAAAAATTGTCAGACATAACCAAAATATTAGATTTAAACTACATCGTTCCCAATATGCCTGTCCATAGAAGTACAAAGAGAATAGCAATTATTTGTTATATTTCTAGTATTTGTTCAATACATATATTGATAAAGTATATTGTAAATATACCAAATGGAAGTGATTTAATAATTATTGCATCTAACAATGAGTATATTGAAAAGTTTAAAGATGTTTTAGCTACTAAAGTTGAAATTCCTTTTAAAAACATAGAATACAGAATATGTGATACAAATACAAATAAGTATTCAGTTAACTTAATTGTATGTAAGGATGTATTTAAGAAATATGATTATATATGTTCAGTAAATAATGCTAGCGACTGTTATTGTAATACTCTAGCTTCACAAGAGCAGTTTTTCTATGAAAATTTTGAATGTTGCTTGAATTCAAAAAATTACGTAGATAATTTATTAAGATTATTTGATTTGCATCCTGAATTAGGTTTAATTGTTCCGCCAATACCTTATTATGGGCCCTTTTTAAAATGCAAAAGTAATTCAGCACATGACGTTGAAATATTAAAGAAGTACTTTAATCAACTAAATATTACTACTCCATTTGATATCAATGTTGTCAGAGCAATAGGTGGATGCTTTTGGGTAAAATCTGAAGCTATGATTACATTACTAAATAAAAAATGGAGCAATTATGATTTTATTTTCAATGAAAATAAATCTTGTAGTATGTATTTTTTCGAAAGTTTATTTGCTTTGGCCGCTCAGAATGATGGTTTTTATACAATTACAAGTTTGCCGATAGACTTTGCTTCTTGCTACTATAAAAACATAGTTTTTGGTAATGAATTATACAGTAAATTGTTATCAAAAGGTTATGATTTAAATTCAAATGATATAATAGAAATTTTTTATTTATTGCAAAATTCATCGAATACTGAAAAAAATAGGACTGGTAGAAAGAAAATGAAGTATTATAAATATAAGATTCTTTATATTTGTACTTTTGGTCTTATAAAAAAGTTTAAAAAAAGGTATAAAAGTCTATCACTATGGCACATGATTTGTTCATAGATTATATCCATTTCATTTAAAACTCAAATTTTAGATTAAATTTTTCCTTTGACTTGAAGATGGAATATTTAGAGATTCTCTATATTTTGCAACGGTTCTTCTCGCTACCATTATTCCTTTTTCTTTAAGAATGTCGGATATTTGGTTGTCACTTAATGGTTTTGCAGTGTTCTCTTTACTTATTAGTTCTTTAATTAGAGCTCTGATAGCTGTTGATGAGCATTCACCACCATTGTCAGTGTTTACGTGGCTTGAAAAAAAGTATTTTAGTTCGAATGTTCCTCTAGGTGTATGCATATACTTTTCTGTTGTGACTCTAGATACTGTAGATTCATGCATTTCTACAGATGTTGCTACATCGTTTAGAACCATCGGCTTCATAGCTTGAGGTCCTTTTTCAAAGAAGTCTTGTTGTTGTTTTACTATGCAGTTTGCGACCTTTAACAGAGTGTCATTACGTTTGTTTAAGCTCTGTATAAACCAACTAGCTTCTTGCATATGTGATTTTATATATTGAGCATCAGATGATTTGGAATCTTGACATAAAGCGCTATAAGTTTCATTAATATGCAGTTTTGGTACTACTGATGGATTTAGTTCAGCGCACCATACTCCGTTTTTTTTAACTACTGCAACGTCGGGAATAATGAATTCATTATTTTCATGTTTAATGAAATTTCCCGGACGTGGTTCTAAACTAGTGATAACACTTATAGCATCCTTGAGCTCATTTTCTTTAATCGCTAATTTTTTAATTAATGATCTGTAATCTTTATTTCCGAGGAGGTCTAGATAGTTTTCTACTATATTTCTTGCTAGTTTATTAATTGGTGCTTCTTTATCAAATTGATCTAGCTGTATTAATAGTGATTCTTTAACATTTCGTCCAGCAATTCCGATTGGATCAAAATGTTGAATCAACTTTAAAACGGCTTCAACTTCATCAAGTTCAGTGTCTGGGAATTCATATTTAACTGCTATTAAAATATCATCTAAGCTTTCTGTTAAATAACCAGAATCATCTATTCCATCAATAATTGCTTCAGCTATTAGTTTGTCAGATGGTGTAAAAGGAGTGAGATTTAGTTGCCATAACAAATGATCTTTAAGTTCATATGCTGTTTCACCTTGATACATTTCTTCATCGCCATCAAAAGAACCTCTTCCACTTGACATTGATGCGGAGTAGTTTTCACGCCACGCATCACTAGTGTCTGAATCAACAATTGATGAGTTTGAGTTTTCTATATAATCGTCATTGTTAGTATTTTGGTTTGGACTTACTGAAGATTCTCCTTTTTCATTGATAACTTTAGAGAGATCGCTATTATTATCTCTTCCATATGGAGCATCATCAAGTGAAATAGTTCTATCATTGTTAAATGGATTGAAATCGTCATCTGCTCTTTCTGCATTCATTTCTCTTTCAACAATAGCATCTAAAGATTCAACATTGTTATTGGTATTAGATTCATCAATCTCTAACAAAGGATTTTTATCTAAGTTTTCTTGAATTTCCGTCTGCAATTCAGCAGTTGATAACTGTAAAAGTCTTATTGCTTGCTGTAATTGTGGTGTCATTGTCAATGTTTGCATTGCTGCTTGACGAATATTCAAGGAAGTTTTCATAAAGTATCTCTTTTAAATTTTATATTACTTTTTTTGTCCAAGTAGTTAAATCGCAAAATTTTCACCTAGATAGACTTTTTTTACGAGTTCATTGGATAAAATGTCATCCGGTGAACCGTATGCTATCATTTTTCCTTGATTAACGATGTAAGCACGTTCACAAACATCAAGGGTTTCTCGTACATTGTGATCTGTAATAAGTACGCCAATGCCACGATCTCTAAGTTGTTCTATTATGGCTTTAATATCTCCAACGGATATTGGATCTACACCTGCAAATGGTTCGTCAAGTAATATAAAGTGGGGATCTGAAGCCAAAGCTCGAGCAATTTCTACTCGTCGTCTTTCACCACCAGATAAACTCATACCTGTGTTTTGAGCAATATGAGTAATTCTAAACTCTTCTAAGAGAGACTCCATACGTTCAAGTCTTTCACGTTTGGATTTGATTTTCACGTTTAACTCAAGCGCTCCTAGTAAGTTTTCTTTAACTGTTAGTTTTCTCCAAATACTAGCTTCTTGAGGAAGGTACCCTAATCCGAAATGAGCTCGTTTATCCATTGGTTTATGAGTAATTTCAGTGTCATCAATAAATACTTGCCCTTTGTCTACTTTAATTATACCTACTATCATATAAAATGAAGTGGTTTTCCCCGCTCCATTAGGTCCAAGTAGTCCAACAATTTCACCACTTTTTACATTGATGCTGACGTCGTTTACTACTACACGAGATTTAAATTGTTTAAATAAATGTTCTGCTTTAAGTGTAGTCATGTGGTACCTCAATTATTCTTCTTTGAATCATTAATTTGAGTTTTAAGTTGATCAGGAATAAATACAGTAGTTACTCTTCCTTCTTTACTAGCTGCTTCAGCTTCCATTTTTTCAGTACCAATGTTGTATATGATTTTATCACTAGATAGCTTAGAATTTTCTTGTTGAATAAAAGCATTTTTTAATAGAGTAATAGTTTGTATTTTTGGTTCATATGTAATTTGAAGTGCTTGAGCATTTACATTTCTACCATTATCCATTAATTGTTTAAAAGTTGCTGGTCTTCCTAGGGCGGTCATGCTTTTAACATCACCTGTATCGGTCCTTAATATTTCAACTTTATCAGCGTGAATCTCTATACTACCTTGGATGATAACAACATTATCAAGAAAGGTGATTTTATTTTTAGCAAGTTCAGCGATTTGTTTATTAGAATCTACACTTATGGGTTTAGAAAAGTCGCTTTGAACAGCTTGAGCTATATTAAAAAAAGATATAGTACAAAATATGCTACTTGCTAGTAAAGCCGAAATAATTCGCATGACAATCCTCGTTTATAGTAAAGTATTTGGTATTTAAATTTCCGTTGAAACCTAAACCATTATTTTTAAAATTGGTACCTTCAATATTAATTCTTTCTGGAGTACGAATTTCATTTGTTGAAAAATCTAATTCTAGGTATGAAGATGTAATCTTTTGAACCAAAGAATTTGTGTTAGTGTTTGTGACGACAACGTCATCTCGTAAATAAATGCTATCATCACTATTAAGAACTCCGTGCTTAGCAGAAAGATGCCAAATTTCAGAGTCAGTAATGTTATTGTTATCAATCTTGCCTTTGTTACTTGTATCTTTGGCAGGTATATAATGTAAAGAAGGTACTGTTAAATCTGTCATATCTATTGATTTATAAAACTCTGCTTTTTGTGCACTTAGTATTTCAAATAAATCTCCACTATTATTATACATTTTGGATTTTATATCTTTAGCAATAAATGTTGGCAACGCTTCAATAGTTGTTTCTTGTATAGTTTTCTCATTTGTGTTTACCCAATGGTAAAAAAGGTATGAACAAATTAACAAGCATATAAAAAACAAATATTTAAGCATTATTTACTTGCTCCAACTAGGTCAATTTTATTGTGTGCAAGTAAAATTAGGTCACATACCTCTCGCACGGCTCCATCGCCACCTTTACAATGGCATGTATAAGTTGCTTGCGCTACTACAGTAGGGTGGGCATCTTTAGGGCAAAAGCTTAAGCCTACACAATTAAAAACAGGAATATCTATAACATCATCACCGATGTAGGCAATTTCATTTTTTGAAATATTTAGCTTATCAATAATTTTATTCAAATATGGTACTTTGTCTTGTACACCTTGATAAATTAGTTCAACTCCTAAGCTATTCATTCTTGTGTTCACAATATTAGAGGATCTTCCTGTTATTACAGCAAAATTTATCCCAATTTTTTGAATTGCAACAATTCCAAATCCATCGCGAACATTAAAATTTTTAATTTCATCGCCTGAGTTAGTAAGATATATTTTCCCATCAGATAAAACGCCATCTACATCACTAATAAGTAATTTAATTTTTTTTATTTTTTCAAACAATTCAGTCGTAATTGGTGAATAAGGAGAGAACACTATAGACATTATTAAAATACTCCTTGATTAAGTAAATCATGCATATTAAATGCTCCAACAGGAATTTTATTTTTATCTATTACTATTAGTCCATTGATTTTATGTTCATGCATGATTTTAAGTGATTCAGCTGCTAACATTTCCTTATCAACAGTTATGCATGCATTGTTAACAATTTCAGAAATTGGTGAATTGAGTGCAATTCCTCTATCAATGGTTCTGCGGAGGTCTCCATCAGTAAAAACTCCATAGAGTGTATTATCAGCATTAGTTATTGCAACCATGCCCAATCCTTTTGATGTCATTTCAAATAAGGCGTCTTTTATACTAGCTGTTGACATGATTTTTGGTAAAGCTTCATCTGTGTGCATTACATCGCAATTTCTTGTTAGAAGTCTTTTCCCTAAACTACCACCTGGGTGACTCATTGCAAAATCACGAGCAGTAAAGCCTTTGGCTTCAAGCAATGCTACGGCAAGTGCGTCTCCTAGAACTAAAGTAGCTGTAGTACTTGATGTTGGTGCTAAGTTTAGTGGACATGCTTCTTTGGCTACTTTAAAGCATAAATGAACTGAAGAGTATTTTGCAAGTGTACTGTTTTCTTCGCCACTCATGCCAATAATTTTAATGCCGCGTCTTTTTAGTAGAGGAATGATCGCTAAAACTTCTTTAGTTTCGCCGGAATTTGATATTGCGATAACTAGATCCGTATCGCTAATCATTCCTAAATCACCGTGACTAGCTTCTCCTGGATGTACAAAAAAAGCTGGAGTGCCAGTACTTGCCATGGTTGCAGCGATTTTGGAACCAATATGACCTGATTTCCCCATTCCTGTAACTACAATTTTACCAGTACAGTCTAGGATCATTTTACAGGCTATGTCAAAGTCGTCAGTAATGTATTGTTTTAGACCTTCTATTGCTTCAATTTCAGCATTAATCACATTTATTGCGGCTTGTTTGAATGCAATCATTCGCTTACTCCATTTTTCTAGAAATTACATACACAATGTTAAATAATAGATAAAAGTTACTTTAACGTATGCAAAATTACCAATTTTTAGCTATTTAAGTCTTTTTTATAAATAAAAGGATATTATTACATAATATATAAAATCTTTTTTAGCTTTATTATTGATACTATTTTACAGTATATAAGATAATATACTATTGTTGCACAACTTTTGCATAAAGACTATATTTTACTTTTTGTAATGATTAAGTTATCAAATTTAGGTGTATGTATTAAATTTATTACTTGATTAAAACTAGTTTAAAAATAAGAATTAGTGTATAGTTTTACATACAGTAACGAATGTTAATATTGTTCCAAGTTTTAAATAGATCAATTTTAAAAATTATTGGTGGTTTAATGAATACGCTGATTGAAATAAAAAATGTAACTTTCTCTTACGGTGTAAGGAAAATATATGATGATGTATCCATCTCAATTCCTAAGGGAAAAATTGTGGCGTTTTTAGGACCTAGCGGTACAGGAAAAACAACAATGCTGCGATTAATTGGAGGACAATTAGCACCAGATAGTGGAGAAATTCTTTATAATAGCATTAACATTAATAAACTTTCTCGCACTGAATTATATTCACTACGTAAAAGAATGAGTATGCTTTTCCAAAGTGGAGCTTTATTTACTGAAATGAATGTTTTTGATAATGTTGCTTTCCCAATAAGAGAACATACACGGTTACCAGAGCAAGTTATTAGAGATATGGTTATAATGAAACTTGAAGCTGTAGGATTAAGAGGTGCAGCAGAGCTAATGCCACAAGAACTTTCAGGAGGAATGGCAAGAAGAGCTGCTTTAGCTAGATCTATAGCTTTAGATCCAGAACTAATTATGTATGATGAACCTTTTGTAGGGCAAGATCCTATTACAATGGCTGTATTACTAAAGCTGATAAAAATGCTCAATTCCACTCTAGGTTTAACATCAATCATTGTAACTCATGACGTTTCTGAAGTATTGGGTATTGCAGATTATGTTTATATATTAGCTAGTGGAAAAGTTATAGCTAAAGGTTCTCCAACTGAATTGAAATCTTCTTGTGATCCACAAGTTAAACAATTCATAAATGGAGAATATGATGGCCCTGTTCCATTTAATTATCCGACAGAAGTTTCATATATACAGGATTTATAATGATTGGTTTTATAGCGTCTTTAGGACATTGGGGTGTAGGGAAACTTAGTGCTTTCGGTAGAGCAACGATTATGTTGTTTTATTCTCTAGTGGGGAAACCTCAGTTTCGTAAAAATTTCCCAATGGTTATGCAACAATTGTATGTAGTGGGTGTGCAATCTATAAGTATAATTGTTGTTTCAGGTTTGTTTATTGGAATGGTGTTAGGCTTGCAAGGGTTTAATGTTCTTGTGGATTTTATGGCCGAAGGGGCTTTAGGTCAATTAGTAGCATTGTCTATTATCAGAGAATTAGGACCTGTCGTAGCAGCATTACTTTTTGCAGGAAGAGCAGGATCTGCATTGACTGCAGAAATTGGCTTAAAAAAGGCTACGGAACAAATTACTTCTCTTGAAATGATGGCGGTTGATCCTTTAAGACGAGTTATAGCTCCGAGATTTTGGGCTGGTTTTATCTCTTTGCCATTGCTTACTTTGATTTTTACTTTAGTTGGTATATACGGTGGAAAATTGGTCGGAGTGGATTGGTTGGGAGTAGACGATGGGATTTTCTGGAGTGGAATGCGCAGTTCAATAGATTTTTTTGATGATATAGGTATGTGTGTAATAAAGAGTTTTGTATTTGCTCTAGTTGTTACTTGGATTGCATTATTTAATGGATATGATTTAGTACCTACATCAGTAGGCATTAGCAAAGCTACAACTAATACGGTAGTGCAATCGTCACTCGCAATTTTAGGTTTAGATTTTGTACTTACAGCTGTTATGTTTTAAGGTTGATTATTGTGAAATTTAGTAAATTAGAATTTATTGTCGGATGCTTCGTTTTGGCGGGCATAATTTCTGGTGTGGTGTTGGCTTTAAATGTTGCTGGTTTAACCATGAGCTTTAAGCAAGACACCTATACTGTATATGGATATTTCGATAATGTAGGCTCATTAAAGCTAAGAGCTCCTGTAAAAATTGGTGGTGTTGTAATAGGTAGAGTTTCTAGCGTTAAGGTCGATCCTAAAAAGTTAGTTCCAATAGTATCTATGGAGATTGATGCAAAATACAACAACCTTTCAAGTGAAAGTAAGGCTTCAATTTTAACTGCAGGTCTTATTGGTGAGCAATATATTGGTATTACGCCAGGATTTTATGATGAGGAAATGGGATCAACATATTTAAAGAATGGAGATAGAATTGCTGATACAGGTTCTGCCATAGTTCTTGAAGATTTAATTGGAAAATTTTTGTACAGTGTTCAAGGCAATAACAATAAAGAGGAAGTTTCAAAGTAATACAAAAAATTTACTAAATAGGAAACTTATCAAAATAATATAAATATGAGGAAATTGTAATGAAAAAAGCATTAATTAAAACTTTTTTTATACTTTGTGTTGCGTTTTTATATGGAAGAGTATCAGTAGCACAAGATATTGATTCAACTGATCCATACGTATTGATTAAAACTTTAGCTAATAATACATTTGCTAGTATAAAAGCTAATAAAGAAAAAATGACTGATGTTAATGTAGCTAGATCTATTATTAGAACTGAATTACTTCCTTATATAGATAACAAATATGCTGCCTATAAGGTTATAGGTAGTAATTTAAAGGATACTACAGAAGAACAACGCAATGAATTCACTACAGCTTTTACGGAATATATAATTGCAACTTATGCAGATGCTTTAAAAAAATATACTGATCAAACCATTGAAGTGCAAGAACCGCAGCCAATTGAAGATAAGATAGTATCAGTAAAAGTCTATATAAAGGAAACAGGGAAACCAGATTTAGAGGTTATTTTTAAAATGCGCAAAAACCAAAAAACAGGTCAATGGAAAGCGTATGATATGGTTGCTGAGGGAATTAGTCTATTGAGTGCTAAGCAATCAGAACTAAGTGGGTTAATAAGAGATAAAGGTATAGATAGCGTCTCTAAAACATTATTAGAACATGTGGCAAAAACTGCAGGTAGTAACTCTAAGTAATAGAAGTTTATCTATATGCCAGATAAGGAATTTTAGTAAATGTTAAGTATTGTCGGTTCATTTGATTTTTTACAAGTCGAAAAACTATGGGCTAATAAAGATGAATTATTTATTAATAATAGTATTGATTTATCAAATGTTATTAAGGTTGATTCAGCTGGAATAGCTTTTTTAGTAATTTGGGCAAAAAATCTAAGTGGTACAAAACTTCATGTAAAATCAATGCCTTTAGAAGCAAAGCATTTGGTGGAGCTTTTTAAAGTTACTGAATTGTTTGATCTAGATTAAAAAGTAATTAAATTAGTTTTAAAAAGAATTAGTAGTGAATCAACTTACTAGTTCTTTTTTTATAAGTTGATTTTCTTTCATATGACTCTTTGTTGTTTTTTAAAATAAACATTAGTAGAATTGTAAAAATTTTCGAATATTTGTTTTTGGGTAAATTATACATAATTATGCAGAAGTTTAAAATTCAGGGCGGAAAGGCTCTTATAGGTGACGTTACTATTTCTGGTGCAAAAAACGCCGCTCTACCAATTATATTAGCAACTATGCTCACTGATGAGACAGTTATATTGCATAATGTTCCGAATCTTAAGGATGTTAATACATCATTTAGATTGCTAGAAATATCAGGTAAAAAAGTTACTAAATTAGATGATTCATCCTATGAAATTTCAGGTGAAACTACGAATTATATAGCGCCGTATGATCTTGTTAAAACAATGAGAGCTTCTATTTTAGCATTGGGTCCATTAACCGCAAAAATGAATGCCGCAGATGTATCTATGCCTGGTGGCTGTGCAATTGGAGCAAGGCCTGTGAATTTCCATATACATGGCTTAGAGCTTATGGGTGCTAAGGTAAAGATAGAAGGCGGATATATTAAGTCTAGAGTTGATAAACGTTTGGTAGGCAACACTATTTACTTTGACATTATTTCTGTGACAGGTACTGAAAATCTTGTTGCGGCAGCTACTTTAGCTGAAGGAAAAACAATTATTCAAAATGCCGCTAAAGAGCCTGAGGTTGTTGATTTAGTTAACTTTCTAAAATGTCTAGGCGCAAAGATTGAAGGTGAAGGAACCAATGAAATTACTATAGTTGGCGTTGATAAGCTACATGGCGGTGAATATACAGTGTTACCTGATCGTATAGAAACAGGTACATTTCTTGTTGCAGCAGCTGTGTCAAATGGTTGCGTTACGTGTAAAAAAACAGATCCTAAAATTTTGCAGGCTGTAATTGCTAAACTTGAAGAAAGTGGGGCAGATTTAACATGTGGAGATGATTGGATTAAGCTAGATATGAGAGGAAGATCTTTGCATCCAGTAAATATTACTACAGCTCCATACCCAGCATTTCCAACAGATATGCAGGCTCAATTTACATTACTAAATGCTGTTGCAATTGGTACAGGAGTGGTAACTGAAACAATTTTTGAAAACAGGTTTATGCATGTTCCTGAATTGAACAGAATGGGAGCTAATATAGAGTTACAAGGCAATAGTGCTATATGTGGTGATTGTGATGGCTTAAGTGGTGCTCAGGTTATGGCAACAGATTTGCGCGCAAGTGCATCATTGGTTATTGCTGGAGTTATAGCTAGTGGTGAAACCATTGTAGATAGAATTTACCATATGGATCGAGGATATGAAAATATCGAACTTAAATTTAAAAATTTAGGTGCCAATATTGAACGATTTGAGTAGTAATATAAATAACTTCTACTAAGGACTTATTGTTGTTTAGTTTAAAAAAATACAATACTTTTGGTTTGAATGTGTTTGCCACCAAAATATTTGAAATAACTGATTTCGCACAGTTTTCTTTAGCATTTGAAGAAATTAGAAAAAATAATTTACCTTATCTAATTTTAGGCGA
Organism: uncultured Enterobacterales bacterium; assembly: GCA_964615195.1. Lineage (GTDB taxonomy): Bacteria > Pseudomonadota > Gammaproteobacteria > Enterobacterales > Succinivibrionaceae > HGM20899. The sequence goes on along the minus strand of CAZTNG010000053.1, from coordinate 3,428 downwards.
AGGATCTGATGTCTTATTTACTTGTGATTTTAAAGGCGTGGTATTAATCAACAGGCTAAAGGGTTTCGAGTTTACAGAAGATTTAGATTACTATTATGTTAAGATACAAGCAGGTGAAAATTTTCATAATGCCATTTTAACTTGCATGAAAAGAGGAATATTTGGCCTTGAGAATCTAGCTATGATCCCTGGTACTGCAGGTGCAGCTCCAGTTCAAAATGTTGGTGCTTACGGTGTTTCATTTTCAGATTTTTGTCGATATGTTGAAGTTTTAGATTTACTTGAAAAAAGGGTAGACAGAGTTTGGGCCAAAGATTGTGGTTTTGAGTATAGACATAGTATTTTTAAAGATAATAAAAATAAGTATAGATACATAATTACTGCAGTTGAATTAAAGATTCCTAAAAAATATGAGTATAAGATTGATTATGCGATATTTAAGGGAAAGAGTATAAAATCACCACAAGATGTTTTTGATATTGTAAGTGATGCTAGAAAGTGCAAATTGCCTGATCCTAAGATTATTGGTAATGCAGGAAGTTTCTTTAAAAACCCAAAAGTTTCACAACAACAATATTTGTCTATGTGTGAGAAGTATGGTCAAATTCCAGCTTATTCATCTGAAATAGGGGAAGTCAAAATTGCTGCTGGTTGGTTAATTGATAATGCTGGATGCAAGGGATTAAAAATGGGTAACGCCGGAACTTATGAAAAGCAAGCCCTTGTATTGGTAAATTATGGTAATGCAGAACCTATAGAAGTTGTTGACGTAGCTAAATATATTCAAAACACTGTTTGTGACAAATATGGAATAATGCTTGAGCCAGAAGTACGCATATATGGGAGTGATGGTGAGTGCGGACTGTAGATAATTTTCATTTGAAAAATTTTTCTGATGATGAAGTAGAAATCTTAAATTTACTGAGTGATGGAAATTTTCACAGTGGAGTTGAATTAGGCGCTCTCGTAAATAAAAGCAGAATGACAATTACTTCAATCATGCGTGGTTTTAGAAATGTTGGATTGTTAATAAACAGTGTTAAAGGACGAGGGCACCAATTATCAATACCATTCAGTCGAATTGATTGTCATTCACCATTGCTTGCTTTTATTCCACAAGTTGTGCATTTTGACTCCATGGATTCCTCAAATTTATACATGTTAAAGAATAGAGAGCTTGCAGATGGTTCTGTAGTTGTTGCTGAATTTCAAACTAGTGGCCGTGGTCGACGAGGTCGATCATTTATTAGTTTATATGGCACCCAGTTAATGTTCTCATATGGGGTTAATTTTACCGAATTAACTGCTACTCAAGGATTAAGTATATTAGTTGGGATTGTTGTTGCTAAAGTTTTGAAGTCTAATGGTTTGGAAAATATAGGGATTAAATGGCCCAATGATATTTATTGTAACGGCCTTAAAGCTGGGGGAATATTAGTAGAATCTACTGCATCTACTAACGGATGTTTTGTTGTTATTGGCATTGGATTGAATATATCGAATAGTTTTTTAGAACAAGGCGAAAAACAACAACAAATCTCTCAAGGTTTTATTTGTTTAGAGTCTGCGTGTAAATTTAAAATAGATAGAACAAAATTGCTCGCTGAAATTGTTCATGAATTAACTTCTTCTATTATGAAATTTAAATCTGAAAGTTTAGCACCATTTGTGGATGAATTTGCTAGTTTGGATACCTATGCTAATTGTTTCGTTAAGTTAGTAAATGATAATAAAATCATTACGGGGAAAAATTTAGGCATAAATGAAACAGGTGCTTTAAAGATAGAAACAGAACGTGGTATAGAAACTATCCTTTGTGGTGATATGTCATTGCGACCTTTGAGTAGCTAAGTTGCAATTATAAGAAATTTCTATTTTCTGAGCTTTACATTGTTTATGGCATGATTTTGACCTTTGGTAAGTATAAGGTTGGCTCTCTCGCGTGTAGGTAGTATGTTTTCAATCAGATTTGGATAGTTGATGGTATCCCATGTATTATCTGCCACATCCATAGCTTGGTCTTCAGATATCTGAGTATATTTGTAGAAGAAACAATTAGGATCCTTGAATGCATTTGCCCTTAATGCTAAGAAACGATCTCTGTACCATTGTTTAAGTAAAGTAGGTTGAGCATCAACATAAATAGAGAAATCAACATAATCAGACAAAAACACGTGATGAGGTGTTTTAGGGTAGTCAATACCACTTTGTAAAACATTTAAACCTTCAATTATCAAAACATCAGGATTTTCAATTAGTAAATGTTCATTTGGAACTAGGTCGTAAGTTAAGTGTGAATATTTTGGTACATACAGTGGTGATTTACCACATTTAGCATCAGAAACAAAATTTAATAATTTTTTTATATCATAAGAAATTGGGAAGCCTTTTTGGTCTAAAATATTCCGTTTTTGAAGTTCATCTCGAGAATAAAGGAAACCATCAGTTGTAACAAGTGATACAGATGGTTTGCATGACCAATCTTTGATTAATGCCTGCAACAATCTAGCAGTGGTGCTTTTCCCAACAGCAACAGATCCAGCAATGACTATAATAAAAGGGGATTTAGCATTGCATTTGTTGCTATATTTCCCTATAAATTTTTCTATAATATTTGTTCTTGTTGCACGAGTTTTAAAATATAGGTTTAATAATCTTGAAAGAGGTAAATATATATCCGCAACGTCTTTAAGAGATATTACATCGTTTAAAGACCTGTATGTCAATAAATCCTTTTCTGTAATATTGAGTTTCATGTCGTCATTAAATGATGACCATGATGACTTATCAAAGGATATATATGGCGAATACGCATTTGTCATTTTTTAAAGCCTCTTTGCAATAATCATCAATTATACCACTCAATGACTATTAATCATAAATATTTGGATAAGGAATAGCTTGGTGAAAAACTTTGATTAATAATGGATTGCTTTAAATATTTATTATTTTTTGTACAAAAAATAAAGTTAAATTAATGATTTTGATTAAAATGTACTCAAAAAATAACTTTTAGTAAAAAATATTGCAAATACACTTGCGTATTAAAAAAAGATCATGTAATATTTGCGACCACTTAGGGCTTATTTTTAAGCCTGTGTTGGAACCTTGTTGGAGGGGTTCCCGAGCGGTCAAAGGGAGCAGACTGTAAATCTGCCGACTCTGTCTTCGAAGGTTCGAATCCTTCCCCCTCCACCATTCGTTCAAACATATACCATGAGCGGGCATCGTATAATGGTTCTTACCCAAGCCTTCCAAGCTTGTGATGCGGGTTCGATTCCCGCTGCCCGCTCCATTATGCTTTATTTTTTAATCGTCAATCAACTGTGGTGAGTAAACCTACAGTTATCACCGATAATTAGAGGAACTAGTATGTCAAAGGAAAAGTTTGAACGTACAAAAACACACGTAAACGTAGGTACAATCGG
>CAZTNG010000052.1:0-15987 GCA_964615195.1 uncultured Enterobacterales bacterium | reverse complement strand
AAAACAAAGGTTCCACAGAAAAAACTTTAAAAATAATTGAAGAAGTTATTTTAAATAAGTAAACTTTTACAACTTCTATCAATCAACATCTCCCACTGATATTGATTGATAGTTGTAGAAAATTAATAATTATCTTTAAAAGAACTATTAATTGATGATGTTAATTTTTCAAAATTTTCAGTAGACCATTGCATTGTTGGTCTAATAGATATCTCTTTAGCAAAAGATCTTTCTAAACGGTCAAGCATTTCCTTGTACAACTTCTTCGTAATTGGTTTTAAAAAACATTTATCAAAATCAACTATCCAAGCATTCCCAGCTCCATCAAACAGAAGATTATTTATGTTTAAATCACTATGATAAACACCTGCTGTAAACATTTTTCCAATAGCTTCACCAATTTTACAAATTTCAGCGTCTGTCAACTTTCGTTCACACAAAATTTTTGCTATATTCTTTGCACCAGGAATTTCTTGAGTAATGATATCATTTTTTAAAAAGAAACCAATTTTTGTTATTCTTGCAACAATTGGTCTAGGCACAGACAAACCCATTTTTCTCATTGTTAACAACAAATCATATTCATGCATAGCACGCTTAGAAGAATAGAAAAATCTACAAAATTTATCTTTCAAAAATTTACCTATAAACCCGCCACGCCAATAATGTCTAATTACTATTCGATGATTATATTTATCAGTAACTAAATATGTCTCTCCACGACCAGTAAATACATAAATTACTTTACCTTTAAGTTGGTAATTTTCTATATTACAATATTCTTTTAATTCATCAGAATTAATTGCATCATTATTCAAAAAGTAAGGATTAACAACATATGTTGTATTTTTATCCCTTACAATAACCCTCTCTAGTTCTCTAGCCATATTAATCTCTTTCTTGTTAATGCCTATATGATTAACATTCAAATACAAACAAAGAATCATTAATGATATAAATAACAACACATGAAAATTACGCATTCATCATACATTATCTTTTAAATTTTGTTTGTATCTTTAATTTTAATAACGTCGCATATTTTAAATTTACTCAATTCAAGCTATAGTGCGATCATCAGTATAAGGTATAATGAGCATTGTACCAAATAACTAAAAACTCTAAAATTTTTTATTATAAAAAATAGATCATTAACATAGCATTCTTCAAAAAATATATACGCATTTTTGCTTAATTTTTTATAAGAAACTTGAAATAACAGAGATCCACTATGAATAAAGTGCCACAAAACATTTCTATCTGTATTATTAGACTTTCTGCTATTGGAGATTGCATTAATACATATGCTGCAATTCAATCTCTTAGACGATATTATCCTAACGCAAAAATTACTTGGATAATAGGTAAAACAGAAGCAAAACTATTTGAAGAAAACAGTGAAATTTCTCTAATACCTTATGATAAAAAACAAGGAATAAAAGAATATTACAGATTATATAAAATATTAAAAAACATAAAATTTGATGTTCTACTAGACATGCAAAGTGCTTTACGTGCAAGTTTAATAAGTCTAGCAGTTAATTCACCTATAAAATATGGCTTCGATTCAATTCGAGCAATGGATTGCCAATCATTATTTACGAATAAAAAAGTACTTTCTCCAACTTCACCTCATGTAGTAGATGGTTTTTTGGCTTTTACCGAAGCTTTAGGATGTCCGAAGACGGAACCATCATGGGATTTTGAATTTTCGGATGAGGAAAATTCTTTCGCAAGCAAATATATCTCAAATGCAAAATGTTTTATAATTTGTCCATGTTCATCTAAAAAATATAAAAATTGGCACGCAAATGGCTATATAGAAATTTCAAAATATGCTATTAGCAAAGGTTTTAAGGTTTTGATTTGTGGTGGTAACTCATTATTAGAACAACAAGTTTCAGATATTATTATTAAAGGAATCAACAACAGCAGTTATGCATTAAATTTAACCGGGTTAACAAACATAAGACAAATGCTTGCATTAATTAATCATGCAAGTCTTGTTTTAGCTCCTGACAGTGGCCCTGTGCATATGGCAAATGCTGTTAATACACCCATAATAGGATTATATGCTCATCACAATCCTAAAAGAGTGGGACCATACAAATATTTGAAATACTGCGTATCTGTATATGATGAATGTATTTCTTTAGAGCATCAAGATACTAGTAAATTAAAATGGAGAACTAGAGTTAAAGACAAACACGCAATGCTTAAAATTTCATCAAAAATGGTAAGGGAAGCTTTTGATTTAATCTGTAATGATTTTAATTTGGAGTAATATATGATAGCAGTATATCCAGGAACTTTTGACCCATTAACAAAAGGACATGAAGACATTCTACTTCGAAGTGCAAAACTATTTGATCATATAATTATTGCGGTAGCAGAAAACCCAAGAAAAAAAACCATGATTACGTTCAAAGACCGCATTACGTTAACACAAGAAAGTTTTCAAAATATTCCTAATATAAAAGTATATGGTTTCACTGGAATGCTTATAGATTTTTTAAAAGAACATCATGCAAATATTCTGATACGTGGTTGCAGAAATATAACAGATGCAGAATATGAACTTTCTTTGCAGAGTATGTATAAAAAACTTATGCCGGAACTAGAAGTAATACTACTACCTGCAAATCCTGATGTATCTTTTATATCATCCTCTCTCATAAGAGACATAATTAGCCACAATGGCGATACCACACCATTTGTAAATCAAAGAATTAAAGAATATATAAAAAAACAATTTTAATTTTGACATATAGGACAAAAGAAAGTGTTTCTTCCACTTATAACCAAACTTTCTATACTATGACCACAAAACTTACAAGGTTCACCTCTATGTCCATACACATTCAAATTCTGAACAAAATACCCAGGTTTCCCATCTGAGCCACTAAAATCCCTAATAGTTGTTCCACCTTTGAGGATTGACTCACTTAAAATCTTTTTAATATTAGCCACTAATACATTACATTCTACCAATGTAATATTACTACATATTCTTAGAGGGCTAATTCTTGACGCAAACAAAACTTCACTTGCATAAATATTACCCACACCAACAACAATATGACTATCCATTATTACAGATTTTATATTTTTATTTTTTTTCTTTATCAATTCAAACAAATGCTCTCCAGTAAATTCAATAGACAATGGTTCTATACCCAATGAACACAACCAAGAGCTTTTATATGGATTACTTTCCTTATCAAACCATAAAAATAAACCAAATCTACGTTGATCATTTAAACGTATAATATAATCATTAGACAAAACAATATCTACATGATCATGTTTACGAATTGGTAATGATTTGTCGGTAATAAGAAGATGTCCTGACATACCTAAATGAATTAATATCGTTCCCTTATCAGTCTGAATCAAAATATACTTTGCTCTTCTAGTTATGCCCACGACACGAAGATTTTTCAATGTTTTGAATTCAGACGAAATATCTTGTCTAAGTTTTGGATATCTGACAATAAATTCCTTGATAATGGAATTTTCTAAAACCTTTGAAATCCCGCGCTTAGTAACTTCAACTTCAGGTAATTCAGGCATAATTTTACTCATTCCAAAAAAAAACCCGGAATAACCGGGTTCTACATACCAATAAAACAAGACAATTACTTGATCTTGCCTTCCTTGTAAATAACATGCTTACGAACAACTGGATCAAATTTCTTTATTTCCATCTTTTCAGGCATTGTACGCTTATTCTTAGTAGTAGTATAGAAATGTCCTGTACCAGCACTTGAGTTTAAACGAATTTTTTCACGACCACCTTTAGAAGCCATTTGCTTTCTCCTTAAACAGCTACGCCGTTAGCACGCATTTCTGCTAATACTTGATCAATACCAACTTTATCGATGGTACGCATAGCTTTAGCGGTTAAACGTAATTTTACAAACTTATTTTCAGATTCTACCCAAAACTTATGAGTCTGAAGATTTGGGAGGAAACGACGACGAGTTGCATTCTTAGCGTGAGAACGATTATTACCCACTGCTGGACGCTTACCCGTAACTTGGCATACTCTTGACATGTCTGTCACTCCAAATTTTAAATTAAAAATTTTAACAACCCAGAAGACAACCTTCAAGGTGTACACAATTCATATGGTGCGTCTTTATACAATAAAAAGGATTTTATTGCAATAAAAAAGACGAAAAAACACTAAAAACAGACCTTTTTAAGACTATTTTTGGTTTTTAATTAAGCTATACCGATAATCGTTCTTCTTGAAACAAGTGCATCTAGATCGACAATCAGAATTTTTAGCAAACACAAAACGTGCGCATTTTATCACAAAGTTTTAATTTTAGGTACAGTATATACTGTTTTTTTTTAATTTTAACAAAAGAGTTAACATAGCTTACTCAATTTCACATAAATCAGTAGATATTCACATACATAGGAGGATCCAATTTTAACAATTTTGCTTTAAACATACAAATGCACTTAATGTTATAATACAAACATATATAAACTTGTAAATTGGGAGCAACTAATTGAATTTATCTGAAAAATTAATTATTGTTGGAATAACTGGAGGAATTGCTGCCTACAAAGCGCCACAAATAGTCCGTAATTTAAAAAAATTAGGGGCTAAAGTTAAAGTAATTATGACTGAAGAAGCTCAATCTTTTATAACACCGCTTACAATGCAAGCTATTAGTAATGAACCAGTATCTTTTGATACACTTTTACACCCTATGACTACATCAGGAATTGATCACATAGAGTTAGCTGAGAAAGCAGATGCTATTTTAATTGCGCCTGCTACAGCTAATACTATAGCAAAAATTAGAATTGGTATTGCAGACAACCTGCTAACCGCTTTAATTTTAGCATCTAAAGCTCCAATTTTCATTGCCCCTTCAATGAATTGTAATATGTGGGATAACCCAGCAACTCAAGAAAATATTTCCATATTAAAAGAGAGAGGTATGAAAATTATAGGACCTGGAAGTGGATTTCAAGCATGTGGGAGCATTGGTTACGGTAGGATGTCTGAACCCAACGAAATTACAGAAGAATTATCTAAAATTCTAGTAAAAAATGACTTATCCCCAAAAAGTCTGTTAAATAAAAAAATTGTTATCACGGCAGGTCCTACTGAAGAACCCATAGATCCCGTACGATTTATTTCAAATAGAAGTTCTGGAAAAATGGGCTATGCTTTAGCTGCAACAGCAAAAGAACAAGGTGCGGAAGTAATACTTATAAGTGGTCCTGTACATATAGAACCTCCTAAAAATATTCAAATTATCAATGTAAATACAGCAATAGAAATGCTTCATGCTGTTGAAGAAAATACAATTGACTGTGACATATTTATTTCCTGTGCAGCTGTCGCTGATTTTAGAGTAGATAAAATTTCTGAACAAAAAATAAAAAAGAAAAAAACTGATGATATCATTAATCTTAAACTTATTAAGAATCCTGATATATTAGCTACAATTGCTCACTCCGAGCATAAACCAAAAATAGTTATTGGATTTGCTGCTGAAACTCAAGATATAGAAAAGAATGCATTAACTAAGCTAAAAGAAAAAGGAGCTGATTTTATTATCGCTAATGATGTTAGTTCTTCTGATATTGGGTTTAACAGTGATGATAACCGAATTATTATTTTTAACAACAAAACACATCCAATTGTATTAGATAAGATGTCAAAAAAATTAATAAGTGTAGAAATTTTAAAACAATGCATTTAATCAATTTAACATTATATAAGGAAATTTCATGACAGATATTGAACTTAAAATACTAGATAACAGAATTGGTCCTGATAGTATATATCCATTGCCAAAATATGAAACTGAAGGTTCTGCAGGTTTAGATTTATACGCAATGATTAATGAAGATATAACACTAAATCCAGGAGAAACAAAACTAATACCTACAGGAATTTCAATTTACATAAAAGACCCTAATATTTGCGCAACAATATTACCAAGATCTGGCATGGGGCATAAACATGGTATTGTCTTAGGTAATTTAATTGGATTAATAGATTCAGATTATCAGGGGCCATTAATGGTTTCCGCGTGGAATAGAAGTTCCCAAGCTTTTACAATTGAAGTGGGAATGAGGATTGCACAGTTGGTTTTTTTACCAATTGTACACGCTCAATTCAAAATTGTTGATGATTTCAATAAATCTTCACGAGGTGAAGGTGGCTTTGGTTCAACAGGCATTAAATAAAAAGGATTATTATGAATAACACACCTTCTAACGTAACAGAAAATTTACAAGTTCATGAAATTGTAAATACTCAATTATGGAATGATCCTATTGGCTATATTGCAAATAATCAAGATATAATCCTTAATTTTTGTTGGAATATTACTTCTGCATTTATCATATTATGTTTTGGCTGGTTCCTTGCAAAATTAATTTCAAAACTTAGTTTAAGGATAATGAATAAAGCTTCCATAGAAGCCACTGTCGCAAAATTTATTGCTAATATTCTAAAATACGCTTTGATTGCTTTTATTGTCACTGCAGCTCTAAGTCAAGTAGGCGTTCAAACGGCTTCATTTGTTGCTATTATAGGTGCAGCATCTTTTGCAATAGGTATGTCTTTACAAGGCTCTCTATCAAATTTTGCATCTGGCGTTATTTTACTTATCTTTAGGCCAATTAAAGTGGGAGAATACATTGAAGCTGCTGGACAACAAGGGACAGTTGAAGAAATAACTATTTTAACCACAACATTACTAACTGTAGACAACAAAGTAATAGTAATTCCAAACAGCAACATTAGTTCTGGAATAATAACGAACTACTCTAGAATGGAAATTAGACGAGTAGATTTTAGCTTTGGGGTTGAATATGGTTCTGATTTAAATTTGGCAAAACAAAAGCTAACAGAAATGTTTAAAAGTGATGCTAGAGTATTATCTGATAAAGATATTACTGTCGTTATAGGTTCATTAGGTGAATCGTCAATAAATATAGTGTGCCGCGTTTGGGTTAAAAGTGCAGATTATTGGAGTGTTTTTTTTGATAACACAGAAAAATCAGTATCAGTATTATCTTCAGCAGGAATTGGAATTCCTTTTAAAACAATAACAGTTATAAATCAAAAATAACAACTTAGTTTATTAAAAATAACATGGTTTCTAAAAGAAACCATGTTATCTAAATCAATAAAATATTTTAATTTAGAATAATTAAAATTTACCTAAAATTAAACACCATAAGTCTTTCTATATTCTTGCACATTTGGCAAATGGGAACTAAGATTTGGAGTTTGCTCAATGTATGTAATCAGATCTGCAAGAGTAATAATTGAAATGACCTTTGTGTTATAGTCTCTTTCTACTTCTTGAATAGCACTAAGTTCACAAGTTCCACGCTCTTGTCTATCTAACGCAATTAAAACACCAGCTAACTTTGCTTCTTCTTTGGCAATTATCTGCATAGATTCACGAATTGCTGTTCCTGCTGTAATTACATCATCAATTAATACAACATTACCAGCTAAAGGTGAACCTACCAAGTTTCCACCTTCACCATGATCCTTAGCTTCTTTTCTGTTAAACACCCAAGGAGAATCAATATGATATTTATTAAATAAAGAAATAGCTGTAGCAGCAACTATAGGAATACCTTTGTATGCTGGTCCAAATAACACATCATATGACAACTTTGCATCGAACAATGCTTCAGCATAAAACTCACCTAATAATGCCAAATCCTTCCCTGAACAAAATAATCCTGCGTTAAAAAAATAAGGACTAACTCTACCAGATTTCAATGTATAATTACCAAATTTTAATGCATTTTTTTTAAGTGCTAACTCAATAAAACGCTTCTTATACTCTTTCATATAAACAACCTACTCACCTATTAATGCAGTATTATTATTTCTTACGCCAAGTTGTACCATTAGGTCCATCTTCAATAACAACTCCCATATCCGATAATTCTTTTCTAGCAGAATCAGCTTTCGCCCAATCTTTTATTTTTCGGGAGTCATTTCTTAATTTAATTAATGTTTCTATTTTTTCAATTTCAGTATTATCAGAACCAACTACCACTTGTAAATATTTTTCTGGCTGTTGATTCAAAATTCCTAAGACTCCACCCAACTTTCGTAATAAAGCCGCCAAATCAGCAGCTGTTTTCTCGTCTGTTGAGCGTAGAGTATTAATTTCTTTTGCCAAATCAAACATTACAGCATAAGTTAGAGGAGTGTTAAAATCATCATCCATTGCTTGTTTAAATCTTTCTTCATAAATAGAATTGTCAGGTGCAATACCTTCTGGCAAATTTCTCAGAGAAGTATACAGACGTGATAAAGCAGCTCTGGATTGTTCTAAATTTTCAACAGAATAATTTAATTGTCCTCTATATTGAGCACTCATTAAAAAATAGCGTAGCGTTTCTCCATCATATTGTTTTAAAAGATCGCGAATGGTGAAAAAATTACCAAGTGATTTCGACATTTTTTCCTTATTAATCATGACCATTCCAGAATGCATCCAATATTTAACGTAATCTGTATGCCACGCACATCTACTTTGAGCTATTTCATTTTCATGATGAGGGAAAATTAAATCCGAACCACCACCATGAATATCAAAAACCTTTCCCAAATAATGAGAATTCATTGCAGAACATTCAATATGCCAACCAGGTCTACCTTCACCCCATGGTGAATCCCACATAGGTTCTCCAGGTTTAGACTTTTTCCATAAAACGAAGTCATATGGATTACGCTTAGTTTCTTCAATATTAATTCTAATTCCTGCTTTTAAGTCTTCTAATCTTTGTCCAGATAATTTTCCATAATCTGAAAAAGAATCTATGGCAAACATAACATCACCATTATCCGCAACGTAAGCATTATCATTAGAAATCAATTGCTGAACTAAATCTATAATATCTTGAATATGCTGTGTTGCTCTTGGTTCTATATCTGGTCTTAGAATACCTAATGCATCAAAATCAGCGTACATCTCTTTAGTTAAACGCTCTGTAAGAACATTGCATGGTTCACCATTTTCATTCGCACGCTTAATAATTTTGTCATCAACATCAGTAATATTTCTAACATATTTAACATCAAATCCCAAATATCTCAGATATCTAACAACGACATCAAAACATACAAAAGTCCTACCATGCCCAATATGACAAAGATCATAAATGGTAACCCCACACACGTACATACCAACTTTATTACTTTCAATTGGTTTAAAAACTTCCTTTTTGTGAGTTAAAGAGTTGTAGATCTCCAACATATTAGTTACACCTTGTACAAAAAACACTTACTGCTGTTTAATAAACAACAAACACATAAATACATTATAACATTTTATTTCTAAAGTAGATTATCTGCAATATTTATGAAATTACGATCGAGATTATTAAGTTGTAGATAAAACTTATGTTAGAATAACCATAATAATAACGAGAGGTATATATCATGGTAACCATAAAAACAAATATGGGGCAAATAAAAATTGAATTATCACCAGAAAAAGCTCCTGTAACCTGTGCTAATTTTTTAAATTACTGCAAAAATGGTTTCTATAAAGGCACTATTTTTCACCGTGTGATAAAAGGTTTTATGATTCAAGGTGGTGGATTAACAAGTGACCTAGAATCAAAAGATAACAATAATGAGCCTATTAAAAATGAAGCTGATAATGGATTATCTAATGATAAATACACTATAGCAATGGCTAGAACAAATGATCCACATTCAGCAACAAGTCAATTTTTTATCAATGTTGCAGATAATGATTTTTTGAATTTCAAAGGAAAATCCATAGAAAATTGGGGTTATTGCGTATTCGGCAAGGTTATTGAAGGGCATGATATTGTAGATTCAATTGCTAAAGTAAGAACTATACGTAAAAGTTATTACCGTGACGTTCCTGAAGAAGACATTATAATTACTGAAGTAACTATAGAAGAATAGTTCATGTCTATATTTTTTATAGCAGACCTTCATCTATCACCAGAAACTCCTAAATTGAACTTAGAATTTAGGAGATTTTGTTCTTCATTAGAGTACCAAGATTCACTATATATTATAGGTGATTTGTTTGGTTATTTTATTGGTATTGATCCTAGCAACGATGCACAATTAGCAGTAAAAGAAACAATAATAGATTTACACAAAAAGAATGTTAACGTGTTTTTTATTCACGGAAACAGAGATTTTTTACTATCAAAAAAAGATGCTGAATATTTTGGGTTTAAACTTTTACCTGATGTATCCACAATTAATTTAATCAACACCAAAATTATCATTTTACATGGTGATGAATTATGTAAAGGAAATATTGCTTATTTTACGTACAGATATATAAGCAGACTTAAGTTTCTTCAGTTCCTATTCAAAGCTCTGACTCACAAAGAAAAAAGAGTATCTATAGCAGAAAAAATGAGAAAACAGAGTCATATTCATTTTCTTAAAAATAATTGTTGTAAAGAAAAAATACTAGTAGAAAAAGCTATACACATGTGTAGCAAAAAACATGCAAGCATCCTAATACATGGACATACACATAACGCTGAACATACTAATATAAATTCTTATCAAATATACGATATTGGTGATTGGAACAATAATCAATATACATATATAAAAATTTCTAAAAACAATGAAATTTCATTAATTAAAAAAAATTTCAACAACGAATAAAACACTAAAAACACACTTACTTGCGATATAATATACTATCTTTAAGTTTACAATCTTCATATGAAGTATCAATTTGACCTACAATATTTCCGCGAATATCTTTTAATATATAGCTATTGCCAATTTTAGGGTGTGCAAAGTTTTTTTGTCCACAATCAATTTCGTTGAAATCAGACACATTTTGATTATGAAATTTTAATATATCATCTTCCGAAGCATCAATTTTTAGAGAAAAAATATAAATAATTCTAGATTTTATTGAATCAAATTGCACGCTATCCAAATTCACAAACTCATTAGAATATTTTGCTCGTTCTGAGCTAGAATTTTGGGAATTAACTATATTTTTAATATCTTGTTTTATATCATTAATATCTGCTGACCATAATAAACTTTTTATGTCACTGTTTGATATCGAATTATGACAACATAATAACAATACTAAAACTAGTATAATTTTTGCATTTTTCATTCTTAATGAGCCTCCCCCCAATTGGAACCTTCACCAATCCCTACTTCTAAAGGTACTTTAAGTGTAGCTACACTTGACATAATTTCTGCAATTGTATTCTTATAAGCATCCACATACTCTAATTTTATTTCAAAGACTAATTCATCATGAACCTGCATAAGCAGATGTATACTGTCTTTTGGTAAAGTCTCTATCCATTGATATATTTTTATCATAGCTCTCTTAATTATTTCAGCGGCACTTCCCTGCATAGGTGCGTTTATTGCAGCCCTTTCTATAGATTGCTGTATGAGTTTGTTTTTAATTAAAATATTTTTAAACATTAACTTTCTGCCAGAAAAAGTGGTGACATAGCCATTTTTATGAACAAAATTTTTTATTTCATTCATAAATGTTTTAACACCTGGATATTGTGCAAAATATATCTCCATATAATTTTGAGCCACAGATCTTTCAATACCCAACTGCTTTGCTAACCCATGAGCACTCATTCCATATATCAAACCAAAGTTTATAGCCTTTGCAGATCTTCTTAATTCTGGCGTAACTTGATCTATCGTCAAATTGTGCATTTGAGCAGCGGTTGAAGCATGAATATCTTTACCATCAAGAAAAGCTGCAATCATATTTTTTTCATCAGCTATATGTGCCATCAATCTTAATTCTATCTGAGAATAATCTGCTGCAACTATTTTATATCCTTTAGGTGCAGCAAAAGCCGAACGTACAGCTCGCCCTTCATTTGTCCTTACAGGAATATTTTGTAAGTTAGGGTCTGACGAAGAAAGTCTACCTGTAACAGTCCCGTTTTGATTAAAACAACAATGAATTCTATTAGTAGAAGAATCCACCATAAGTGGTAATTTATCAACATAAGTATTAATTAGCTTGTTTAAACCTCTATATTCCAATATTAACCTCGGAAATTCATAAGTTTGAGCCAATTCCGCAATCGTATCTTCAGAAGTTGAAGGAATCCCACTCGGAGTTTTTCTCAAAGAAGGCAAACCCATTTTTTCATATAAAACATGCCCAACTTGCTTAGGTGAACTAGCATTAAATTCTTCTCCAGCCAACAAAAACAACTTATTCATAACTGAATCTAAATTTAATTTTAATTTCTTACTTTGTTCAGCTAAAACATTCTTATCCAAAAACACACCTGTTTCTTCCATATTAAATAAGACTTTAGTTAACGGAAGTTCCTCACCTAAGTATGCCTGTAACATTGGATAATCATTTTCTAATTTTGGGATTAAAATTTTATGAATTTCATAAAGCGATTTACAGAGATGCGCAGCGTATTCAGCAGATTTACATATATCAATATCAGGAAAACTAACAGATTTAACACCTTTCCCTAAAATATCTTCAGGGGACAAAATTTCTTTACCTAAAACATCGCGTGCTAATGAACAAATATCATCTTTAGAAGAAGCATCTAACATATGAGCTTCTAACATCACATCGTGAAATGGCTCATTAAACGATAAATTTGATCTTGCTAATATGTGTTTGATTGTCTTTATATCGTGACAGATTTTTCTCTTATTTGAAGAAAACAAAAAATTTACTTTTTCTAAAACAAATTCATAATTTAATTGTAATGGAGCGTTTAAATACATATGCCTTAAAGGTATATAGGAATTCAAGCCGATAGAATATATAGATATGCCAACAATAGCATAATTCATATAAGATTGACCTTCAGTTAATAACACTATCGCAAATTCTTTTACATCTTGTAATTTCAAACATAATTCATTTAATGCTTGTTTTGAAAAAATTATTTCTACATCAGATTCCATCTCAAGATGTTCTTCACCTACTTCTAATTTGTTTAATTCAATATGGTTATCAATAGAATCACATTCCTTATTTAAATTAATAAATAGTTCTTCTTCTTTTATTAAATTTGAAAATTCACACCTTTTGTATATTTCTAACAATTTATAATGATCAACAATTGAAGTGCTTTGAATCTCAGGTAAAGTATAAGTTAACTTAACATCCCTTTTTATTTCAGTTAATTTTCTAGATAAATTGATTTGAACTTCTTGTTCTAAAAATTTATCAGCAAAATTTTTAGATCCTCTAAAAGATAAATCTTTAACCTTGTCCAGATTTTTCTTTATTGCTTCAATATTACCAATTTGGTTCAACAAAGCACACGCAGTCTTATCTCCTATACCTGACATCCCTGGTATGTTATCCGCGGTATCACCTTTTAAAGCTAAAAAATCACTTATCAATTCTGGAGGAACACCATACTTTTCTATTACAGCAACTCTATCAAATACCTTTTTTGCCATAGTATCAACTATTTGAACATTATCTGTAACTAATGCTGCTAAATCTTTATCACCTGAGGCTATAAGCAATGGCATACCACTTTCATCTGCACACTTTGCATAAGAACCCAATACATCATCAGCTTCAACACCTAAAACAGAAATTATTTTTATACCCTTAGCTTTAATAATTTCTTTTATTATTGCCATTTGAGGAACAAGTTCTGAAGGCATAGGCTTCCTTGTTGCCTTGTATTCAGGATATAAATCATGACGAAAACATTTACCATGAGCATCAAATACTACAGCTAAACTAGAATTGGGATAATCTTTAGCTAAAAGAGTCAACATGCTGATATAAACTTTTATTGCACCTGTCGGTTCACCTTTACTATTAGTTAAATTAGCTCTAGAAACACTATAATAAGCTCTGTATAGGAAATTATTACCATCTATTAAAATAATTGGAGATTTACTATTCAATGTCACTTTCTATTTTCCTAACGTAAATTTAGTTAAATAAATACCAATAAATGTCATAATTATGCATGTACTAATATTTAAAAAAATATTTAAAACCCCTTTTAAATACCTAGCATTTTCAAAAAGCAAGACTGTATCTAAAGAGAATGATGAAAAAGTGGTGAAACCACCAAGAAAACCAGTGATTATTAATAATTTAATCGTATTATCTAATGACATAATTTGTATTGAGTGAAATGCAATACCTATCAATAGTGAACCAATTATATTAACAAAAGCTGTACCATAAGGAAAATCTTTACCTAACACATGTTCTAAATATGCTACACAAATAAATCTTAGCAATGCACCTGAAGCCCCACCAATGGCAACACAAAAATACATCATCTCTCTCGAATCTCCATTTTCCAACCTAACTTTATTTGCATCTCAATTTCGTCGTTCAATGCTGTAGCTCGTAAATAATTAGTATCTAACCAACCCAAAGGTATGGAGATTATTAAATCACCTTGTGAATTACCTTCAAAAATAACATCTCCAATTAATGCATCATCACTTCTTCTGATACAGATAATAATTGCAATCCTCAATATTCTAATTAATGCACAAGCTTGATCATAAGACACAACATTCTGTTTATTTAAGGCACTTAATTGGTAACATCCTCTTTGATTTAGCAAAAGTGCTGATAGCAAATGTTTTTGAACCAATGAAAATCCAGGTAAATCTATATTATCTATAATATAAGAGGCGTGCTGTGGAGCATTTTTATATTCAATACACAAACCAATTTCGTGAAGCATTGCTGCCCATTTAATCATAGATCTACAATATACTTCATCCAAATTCCACACATATTTTAAAGAATCAAATGCTGAAAGAGACACAGTTGACACTCTCAACGCTTGTTCTCTATCCAATTGGTATCTCACAATTAAACTATCTACAGTACGAACCCTAGTATCTTTTTTACAACTATTTTCACCAAGCATACTGTATATAACACCTTCTCTTAATGCACCGCATGCTAAAGTCATAGCCTGAACTGATAATTCTTCAAAAATGGCTATTAAAATAGCAAGCCCGGAAGGAAAAACATTCAATCTCTCACTAGTTACACCTTCAATGTGCAAAGCACTAATCGTCCCACATAAAATAGTATCAAGCTTAAGTTTATAAAGTTTATTTAGTGTTATAACTTCACTTTCACCGTTGGCAATCATTATTTCTTGTAACGCCTGAACCGTTCCTGAAGCGCCCATACAATTGACAAAACCAACAGATTTATACTCACTTATATATGGGGTTAATATATCTTTGGCAGCTGCTATAGCATGCATATAATTTGATTCATTAATTATATTATCTGAAAAAAATTTATTTAACCATGTAACGCATCCCATTGGAGTACTATGTAAAACTTTAATATTATTTTCAAAACCTATGATAAGTTCAGTACTTGCTCCTCCAATATCTATAACTAAATTATTTCCACAACAACTTGTTGTATTAATTACACCATAATAGATAGTTCTCGCTTCATTTTCCCCACTTATTATTTCTATGGAATGCCTTAAAATCCTTTCAGCTCTTGTTACAAAATCTTGTGAATTTTTTGCAATTCTTAATGTGGCTGTACCTACAATCCTTACATTATCTGGAGGTATATCCTTTAATTGTTCTGCAAACAATCTTAAACAATCCAAACCTCTGTTAATTGAATCTTCTGATAAATAATTATTATTATCTAAACCAGATGCCAACCTAACTTTCCTTTTAACTCTTGAAACAGCTCTAACAGCACCTTCTATATTTCTAACCACAAGCATGTGAAAACTATTAGAACCAAGATCTATAGCAGCATATAATGGAGAGCTTCCAGACATATTAGCCTCATGTACAATTGAAGGAAACATATCCCTATATTACCATAAACTTTGAATTAGTTTTTAAATAACAAAATCATCATATAATACAGCATCAATTTTTTAATAAAATTTTATTACAGTACTTTTTCGATACTAGGACATCCATACATTGCTTTACTAAGCATATGGACA
>CAZTNG010000051.1:0-16416 GCA_964615195.1 uncultured Enterobacterales bacterium | reverse complement strand
AAGCCAATTTGCCTTCATAATAATTTCCTTCAATCCTTATCGGATTATGTTATTTTAAAAACTAAATTCTTCAGTCATACCGAAAGACCACCTTTCCTACAACTGATTATGTCCATTATACTTACCAAAAAATAAAAATGGTATTGATTATGATCACATTTTTTTAATTTAAAACCTTAATTTAAAAAAAGATTGATATTTATAATTAATCACTAATATAATTCTCTATTAGAAGATATTATTTTGTAAATCTTATATTTTTAACAAAAAAAAGTTTTTTATTTTGTGTGATTTTAATAAAAAATTACAACAAAGTAGAGTATCACAAATGTTTTCTCACAAATGTAAGAACTTTTTCAAATAAAACTCATCTAAAAAAAGATAATTTATCGAAATTACCTTCTTTTTTGCTTAACCTTTTTTAAAAAAGTTATCTAAAGCATAAATATGCTTTAACAATTTCATTTTTGATGATTTTTCATTTTTATATATTTCAAAAGCATAGGGAAATATGGCAACATTTTCAGGTAAATCTTTGCGTTCATTTATAATAGAACGAAATCTCTCAATCAATACGAATTGTAACCATTCATGGAATTCCATTGTATCCATAAAAAATGGCTCATTACTTTGAAAAGCTTTTACATTTGGCAATTTATCCTTCCAAAGTTCAAGACTTCGCAATTCATTTTCAATTTCTGCTAAAATGCATTTAATTTCTTCTTTATTTTTATTCAAATTTACCTCGAGGTTTATATGTCAGATTTAGATATAGTGGTATCAGTTTGTAAACAACTGTATAAAAATGGTAAAACACCTACTTCAGCATTGGTGAAATTTAAATTACCGCACCCTATTCCTTTTCCTACTATTATAAGCGGTATTCAATTTTGGCAACAATTAGATCCTGATAAAAAAGTTCAAGAAGATTGTGAAAATACAAGTGAGGACAATTCATATAATTTTATTAAAACAAATGATCAAGGATTACTTATTAACATATCTGATAACGAATTCTTGAAACTAACAAATGCAGAGCAAACACTTTATCTAAAAAAAATATTGGAAACCACTATTTTTCAACTTACAAATGAAATCTCTGTACTAAAGAAAAAAGTAAATGATTTAATTAAATAAAAAAAATGCTCAATTAAATCTCCTAATAATTGAGCATTTTCAAGTAGAATATTTAAATAAATTATGACTACAATTATTTTAAAATTCCATGTATGAATCAGTTGAATTCGGATCAAAATTAGGATCAATCTCCTTTAAGGCTTTTATCAACCTAACTTTATCCCTCATTCTTTCAATATCACGCCAAAGACTTTTCTTCTCCTGAGAACTTTTGGCATCCTTACTATTACTTTTAACATCATCTATACTTTGTACAGTATCTAAGACACCCGCTAGAGCTTCAATATTTTCTACAGTAGTGGCCATAAAATGTCTCCTAAATAGTTGTAGGATATGAATATATTGCCCTATATGAATAAAGCATTCAACACTTCATTTTCACTTTTGAAATCACTTTCACAAATTAGTTATTAATATAGATAAAACTCTAAACCAAATACCTAACGGCGTCACATTTTAAACAAAAAGTTAATAATAATTTCTATTCACTTGTAGTGAATAACTCTTCCATAAAACTTTCTAATATGACGACAGCTGACCGTGAATCTACGTTTCCTTTTGATAATGAACCGAAACCATGAGCGTCAAAAAGATCAGCTTTTGCTGCCTTTGTTGTTAAACGTTCATCTTTCATGATAACTTGTATATTAAATTTATTTTGCATTCTATTAGCAAATTTTCTAGCTCTAAATGTTACATCTTGCCAGGTACCATCCATATTTAATGGCAACCCAACAACAGCTATATCAGGCTGCCATTCAGCATATAAGCTTTCTAAAGCACCCTCTTTAGGTTTTCCATCGTTTGCCTTAATTGCAGGTAAAGCATTTGCAGTTCCTGTTAATTCATTGCCTATTGCAACACCAATACTTTTTGTTCCGAAATCAAAACACAAAATTGTTCGACTGCCTACTTCTTTTTTTGATCCCATTATTAGTCCTATAAACTTGTATAAAAAAAACAAACAATATTAATGTTTTTTTAATTCTTTTAAATCTGCTATATTTAAATTATCGAAGCCACCTATGGTTTTTTGACGTCTGTTAGGTCCACATACTTCTAAGAGATACACCGGCTCATAATTTTTAATTGATTCCCAACAATACTCACCAACGCAATTGTATAAATTCTCAGGTTTAGAATTCGATATAATAATGGTATTCCTTCCATTATTTTTTCTACATCTCAAAATACCACCTAAATCTCTTCTTTGTGCATCGCTTAGGGAGGTATTATCAACTGCAA
Source organism: uncultured Enterobacterales bacterium (assembly GCA_964615195.1). Lineage (GTDB taxonomy): Bacteria > Pseudomonadota > Gammaproteobacteria > Enterobacterales > Succinivibrionaceae > HGM20899. Next base: position 14,034 of record CAZTNG010000051.1, on the reverse strand, counting down.
CTTCATCAATTACCAATAAATCTATATTGTATAATTTTTCAAAAAAATCATTTCTTTCACTTTCAGAGCGTAAACCTGTAATTGTTCTTGCTATTGAAAACCACTGCATAAATAAAACATCTCGCATCTGTTCAATAATAAGCTTTTTACACATAGCTCCTGCTAACATAGACTTCCCAACACCAAATTTACCATGCATGTATAATAAAACACCTGGCTTAATGTGTTGCTTTCTGCCTGACACATCTACTTTGAAATGTTCACGTTCAAATACATTAAAGTTTGCTATCCAACTTTTGCAATAATCAATAATCTTGTCATAACTAGGATCTCCCCCATTATCAACATTTTCAAAATCCCAAAATTTATCTATTTCACTATTTTTTAGTAATTCATCTTGTCTATTTATACGAGCTTGGTACTGAATTCTTTTTAAATCACCATTCAAATTATCTTTATATATTTTTCTAATATCGTCTAAAGATGCTGTTACCCCAAGTATATTAGATAAATTTTCAAGCTCTGTATAATCAACTGAATCTCCATTTAAATACCTAGTTAATACATTTTGTAATTTAATTGGCAGATCTGTACTATTGTCAGTCATCTTTGGAAATCCTTTATATAAAATGATAGTTGCTATTGATTAAAAACAAACACTAATTTATTACTAATAGTATACACTATATCTCACGCCTTATTTTAAGTGAAGATGCATGGTTTTGTACTTTTATAAAAAAAAAACCGCACATACGTGCGGCTAAAAGTTCTAAGGATAAATAGGGAAAAATATTAATTTAAATTTTCAAAACAAGCTCCATCTGATGGTGTGCAAACATAAACATCAGCAACAATATTGTATTTAGCTTTATATTCTTTTAAGACCTCTTGTTTTACAGTTTCAACCATGTCATGAGGCATTAATGCAACAACACATCCACCAAAACCACCACCAGTAATTCTAGAAGCAACCTGAGTTCCACCAAGTTTATAAATGGTGTCTACAATAAAATCAATTTCAGGAATAGACACCTCAAAATCATCACGTAATGATCTATGAGCACTACCCAATATTCTACTTAAACTTGAAATATCTCCAGATTTAAAAGCTTCTATAGCTTCTTGACAACGAACACAATCACCAATTACGTGTCGAGCACGACGAAATACAACGTCTGTCATCTCACCCTTTTTAGCTTCAAGCATACTTAATGAAGCATCACGTAATTTACTTACTCCTAAAATTTTAGCTGCATTCTCACATTGTTCACGACGGGTGTTGTATTCACCTGCAACGAGATCATGTTTAACTTTCGAATTAACAATCATAATTGAAAGATTATTAGGGACCGGAACGTTTTGCAAATCTAAAGAACGACAATCAATTAACACTGCGTGATCTTTTTTACCCGTAGCCGAAATCATTTGATCCATGATTCCACAATTACATCCAGCAAAATGTTCAGCACGTTGGCCTAAAAGAGCAATTTCTTTAGATGTAATTCCAAGATTATTAAAGCCATTTAAAAAAGCACCCATGGCTACTTCAAGTGAAGCACTTGATGATAATCCCGCTCCTAAAGGAACATTACCAGAAATTGCAATATCACAACCGTGTAATTTAAAACCTTCATCTAAAAAAACTTTTACTACACCACGTAAATAATTACACCATGAGCCATTTTTCTTAAGTTCTACAGGCTGTGATAAATCAATGATATCGATATCATTCCCAAAATCTAAAGCCACCATTCTAATTAAGTTTTGATCGTTTCTAGCACCACATACAACAGTACCAAAATCAATAGCACAAGGCATAACAAAACCATCATTATAATCAGTATGTTCACCAATAATGTTCACTCTGCCAGGAGCAAAAGCATAAGCAGTAGCATTAGATTTATTAAAGCATGCCGCAAAGGACACTAAAGTTTTATTAATTAATTCGTTCACAACTTCACCAAATTAGTTATTTAAAGAATAATGAATTTCACTCAAAGAGCGTAATTTTTCAGCTGCTTGCTCAGGTGTTAAATCTCGCTGTTTTTCAGCCAATAATTCATATCCTGCAACAAATTTTTTAACAGTTGAGCTCCTCAATAATGGAGGATAAAAATGAGCATGCAATGTCCAATAAGGATGTTCCACTCCTGTATTTGGAGCATTGTGCCACCCCATTGAATATGGGAATGAACAATTAAACAAATTATCATAACGTACTGTTATCTTCTTAAGCATTATTGCTAAGTCTTGTTTCTGTTCTTCATTTAGATCCAAAAACGTTTGTGCTGGAAATTTAGGTAATAATAAAGTTTCAAACGGCCAAAAAGCCCAAAATGGTACAACTGTTACCCAATACTCAGACTCACATACAACTCTAATTTTTGCATCAAGTTCTTTCTTAACATAAGCATCCAACAATGAAACTCCATGAGTTTCAAAATATTTCTTTTGATTAGTTAATTCCTTTGTAATTTCTTCAGGAATAAAACTATTTGCCCAAATCTGACCATGAGGATGAGGATTAGAACACCCTTGAATAGCACCTTTGTTTTCAAATATTTGCACATAGGTATATTTTTCATTTAATTCTTTAAATTGATCACACCATAAATTTACAATACCTCTAATTCTATCAATAGACATTGATGGAATTGTTTCTGCATGATTAGGAGAAAAACAAATAACTCTACTTGTTCCCCTTACAGGCTCATATTTAAAAAGCTCATCATCACTACTATATTCCATTGGTGTATCAGGAGTTAATGCAGCAAAATCATTAGTAAACACGAATGAATCTTTATAATCAGGATTTACATCACCACTAATTCTTGTATTGGTAGGACATAAATAACAATTTTTGTCATACGTTGGTTTTTCTTCAACAGGTGAAACCTCGTTATGACCATTCCAAGGCCTCTTTGCGCGGTGCGGTGAAACCAACAACCATTCTCCAGATAAAGCATTAAATCTTCTGTGAGGATGACTAGTTAAATCAAAATCTAGCATTTATCTACTCCAATACGATCTATGAATATTTTTTTAATTACGGTTTACTTAAAAAGTAATGTAACCGCTTACATATTAACAATACAACTTTAATTAATGTTTAGCAAATATGTTTAATAAAAATGTGATCTATGCTAGAAAACGTTATCATACAAGGAATCATTTATAATAATTCCATAAACAAATTTATCTATTAATTGATAATATAATTAAATAATTAATTCATTATTATTAACTATACACATATTATTTTACAAAGAATTACATTTATGTATTTTTTGTTACAAACAATATAATTCAGCATGTGTAATAATGAATTAAAAAAAGATATAGGTACAAAACTAGAATTTATTTGTACTTTAACAATGATGAGGAACAGCTAAGAAGCAAATTAATTTATACATGAAAGCTAATGTATATTATTACAAAAAGGTATAATTAAATAATTATACCTTTAGTAAAATCAATTTTTATATTTCAAACTTATAATAGATATTATTTTATTATAGTTGATTTTATACATTACTCACTGTATCCATTTGGATTAATACTCTGCCAATGCCAACTATCATTTGTCATGTCTTCTACAGTCTTCTCAGATTTCCAGCCTAATTCCTTAAAAGCTTTAGTTGGATCTGAGTAACATGTCGCAATATCACCTGCACGACGTGGAGCAAACTCATAAGGTAAATCATGACCTATAGTTTTACTAAATGCATTAATCATATCCAATACACTTATTCCAACTCCAGTACCTAGATTATAAGTGTAATAACCAGCTTTACCCAAACAATGCTGCAACGCAGCAACATGACCTTTTGCCAAATCTACAACATGAATGTAATCACGCACACCAGTACCATCTTTGGTTGGATAATCATTACCAAAAATATTTACATTTTTGCGCCTGCCAATGGCTACTTGAGCTATATAAGGCATTAAGTTATTAGGAATACCTTGTGGATCTTCGCCTATCATTCCACTCTCATGAGCGCCAACTGGGTTAAAATAACGCAACATGCATAAAGACCATGAATTATCAGAGTGATATAAATCTTCACATATAAATTCTACGTCAACTTTAGTTTGACCATAAGGATTTGTTGCTCTTTTCAAAGGTTCTAATTCTGTTATAGGCATGACCTTCGCCTCACCATATACCGTTGCACTAGAGCTAAAAATAAAGCTTTTAACTTGATGCTCACGCATACATTCTAATAAAACGATGGAACCTCCAATATTATTATCATAATATTCTAAAGGCTTTTTTACAGATTCTCCTACAGCTTTTAATCCAGCAAAATGAATAACTCCGTCAATTTTGTGTTCTTTAAAAACCTGTTCAAGATCTGATTTATTGCGAACATCTCCCTGATAAAAGATAATTGAGCGACCTGTAATTTCCTTTAATCTTGCAATAACTTTGGGATTGCTATTATAGAAATTATCAAAAATAATAGGTTCATAACCATTTTGAATTAACTCAATAATAGTATGACTACCTATATAACCTGCACCGCCAGTCACTAAGATTTTTGCCATTTTAGAAACCTCTTAAAAAGAAAAAGATAATGTAATCGTTTACATTATAGTAATTTTTCCTTTAGGCGCGTTATTTTTTAATAAATAATTTGATATTAATCCAAATTTATGTAATTTTTTGTGAAAATTTATATTCGTATTTCACGATTTTACAATAAACACTTATTTTTATATTCATTTTAAGTAATAAATTAGTTAAAATGTAATAACCAAACGCATGCAGCATTTAACAACAAAATAATATAAAGGAGCATGATATATATGGCGACAATTAAGGATGTAGCTAAGTTAGCGAATGTTTCAGTAGCTACAGTATCAAGAGTTATCAATAATTCTAGCAAGGTCTCTCCTGAAGCCAAAGCGGCAGTGACAAAGGCTCAACAAGAACTTAATTACCATCCAAATGCAAATGCAAGAGCGCTTGCGCATCAGGATAGTGAATCCATTGGAGTGATAGTTTCTGACCTAAGCGATCCTTATTTTGGAGCGATGGTAAAAGCCATTGATACGGAAGCACAAAAACATCATTTTGGTCTACTTATTAATAATGGTTACCACGATCCTGAAAAGGAAAAAGCATGTATCGAAGAACTAATTCGCCATCGTTGTCGTTGCATCATTGCTCATACCCTAATCATCGATGATGATACACTACGTGGATACATGTCAGAACACAAAAGTATGGTGCTAATAAATAGACTTCTAACTGGTTTTGAAGAAAGATGTGTCTATTTGGATGATATTACAGGTGCTTATTTAGCTGTAAAACACCTAATAGCTAACGGCCATCGTAATATTGCATATATAAGTTCAAGCCATCAAATCATCGATGCAAAATATAGATTACAAGGTTATCAAAAAGCATTAGAAGAAGCTAAAATACCATATAACCCTGCTCTAGTAGTTGAAAACGAACCTACAGCGCAAGGTGGTGAAGAAGGTGCTCAAGCATTATTAAACTCTAGTCAACCATTTACGGCTATTGCATGCTACAACGATATGCAAGCAGCAGGAGCAATGGCTATACTAATAGATAATGACGTAAAAATACCTGATAATATATCTATAATTGGCTATGACAACATGTTTATAAGTCGTTATCTTCAACCTAGATTAACCACAGTTTTAAACCCTGTAAATTCAATGGCAACAACGGCCGTTAAGATTGCTTTATCTTTAAGTCATGATGAAAACCCTGAAGGATTTACTAGAATGTTCACACCTACATTAATAAAGAGATTTTCAGTAAAGGATCTAAATACTTTTTAAGTAAAAAATATTATTACGCACTATCATATAAACCTCTTATGCTATAATGAAGAGGTTTTTTTATTTATTGAGATGTAAAAATGTCCAATAATGCTACTAATGACTCTGGCTACCAAAGTAAAGCCCAACAGAATCCTAAACTTTCAATAGCAATGTTTGCTCCAAAATATTGGTGCAATTGGATTGCTGTTTTTGCCTTACGCTTGCTAATTTTACTTCCGTATTCTTGGTTTATGCGAATAGGCCGTATGTTAGGATTGCTATCAATGCTAGTAATTAAAAGGAGAGTTCATATAACTGAACAAAACTTCCAATTGGCTATGCCCCATTTATCACTAGAAGAAAGAAAACACCTTGTAAGAGAACATTTTGCTAATGTTGGTATGGCTGTTTTTGAAACAGCCATGGCATGGTATTGGCCTGATAAAAAAATTCGAAAATTAGTTCAAACAAACCAGGAAGAAATGAACATTGCCCAAAAATTGGTCGAAAGTAAAAAAGGTGTAATAATTTTAACATGTCATTTTGTAACTCTCGAATTGATGGCAAGAATGTATGGCCTTTACGTATGCAAAGGTGTCGGAGTATATAGACCAAATGACAATCCGGTTCTTGAATATTTACAAGTAAAAGGTAGAACACGTTCAAATCTATACTTAATAGATAGAAGAGAAGTAAAACCAATAATCAAAGCTCTTATTAAAGGACTTCCTATTTGGTACGCGCCAGATCAAGATTACGGAAGAAGAGTTTCTATTTTTGTGCCTTTCTTTGCTGTAAAGGACGCTGCAACTGTTACAGGAACAGCAGGTTTTGCAAAAATCAAAAATACAGTGGTACAACCATCATACACAATTAGATTACCTAACTACAAAGGATACAAATTTATAGTTAAAGAACACTTAACTAATTTCCCCGTAGGTGATGATGTCATAGATGCTACAACTTGTAATAAAGTTATTGAACAAATGATTAATGAAGCACCTGAACAATATATGTGGTTGCATAGAAGGTTTAAAACACAACCAGATCCAAATGCACCTAGTCGCTATCATGATATATAAATAAGCTTTCCCATAAACAACCTGTAACATTTATTACAGGTTGTTAAATATCATTTAAATAATATCAGATAAATTTGTATGGTTAATCATCAGAGCATTCCACACAGTCTGCACAAATAGTCGTTCTTTATCTAATTCAGATGTTGTAACTACCCTACTTATTCCTTGCAACGAATTTTTGTGATACTTATTCCTAATAGCCAAATATGCATCAATTAACCTATTAGCAATAGTAGGTGGAATTAATTTTAATCTTGCACATTCTTCAAAAATACGAACATTATCTGACCATAAAACCATAGATTGATATTTTTGAGCATTTACTAAAACCAAATATTGAGCCATAAACTCTATATCTGTCATTCCACCAAATCCTTGCTTTATATCAAATTCATCTTTCTTGCCTTGAATTAAACTATCACGCATTTTCTTTCGCATTGAAACAACTTCATTGCATAAGAAAAGTTCATCTCTTTGCTTACGAATTATGCGATTACGGACATTATTAAATTCGTTTACCAAACGTTCAGGTCCTAACACAGCTCTTGCACGAACTAGAGCTTGAAGTTCCCAAGTCCATGCTTTATTTTCTAAGTATGAACTATAACCAGATAATGAACAAATTAGAGGCCCTGCATCTCCTTCTGGACGCAATCTGGTATCCACTTCATATAAAATACCTGAAGATAATCTTGTACTAAATAGATGCATTAATCTTTGAGCAAAACGACCGTAAAACATCGCGTCTGAAATACTATTTTCTCCATTTGTATCACCAGTCAATTCACCATCACATAAAAAAACTAAATCCAAGTCTGAACCATAGCCTAATTCAATTCCACCCATTTTTCCGTATGCAATGACACATATACCATGATCCCCATGTAATCTAGCATTACTAGGTTCACCATATTTAGAAACTAGTTGATTCCATGTTAAATTAACAACTTCTGCGAGTATTGTTTGTGCTAAAAATGTTAAATAGTCACTCACCTTCATTAAGGGTAATGCTCCAACAAGATCAGCTGCACAAATACGCAATAATTGTATTTGCTTAAATTGTCTCAACGATTCCATTTGTTGTTCTAAATCATTGTTTTCAACACGTAATAAAAATTCCCTTAATTCATGAGGATAATCTTTAGGATCAGTTGGGGTATACAAATTTTGCGGCATTAATAACTCATCAAGCAAAATTGGATGCTCAGTCAATTGCTCCGTTATCAAACGCGAACCTGCACATAATTTTATTAATTGATCACACACTCCAGGATTCTCTATCATCAATTGTAGATAAGTTGTTCTAGATACAATTTTTAATATTAATTGAGCTATCCTATTAAAAATTTTTGCAGCGCCAATAATTGATGATAATTTGGAAAATAAATATGGCATTAATTTATTTAGTATTTCCCTACCACGTGGCCCAATTGGTTTACTCATGCATTCTTTATTAAATAAAACTATGGCTTGTGCCAACTCCTCTAAATCATCTGATTTTTGAAAATGATTATTTAATATCTCTAAAACCTCATTAGAATTTAAATGTAACAACCATAAATCTAAAAATACAGGATCTTCCTTATTCACTTCCTGTGTATCAGGATCTGATATAATCATGGCAAATTCTGCATGAACTTTGCTCATTATGTCGTTAATTTTAGCTAAAAAACTCTCGTAGCTATCAAATCCCATAGCAGTGAATAATCTATCTTGATCAAGCATTTTATCTGGTAAAGTTTGAGTCTGTTCATCGTTAATTTCTTGTAGTATATTTTCTGTGTGACGTAAAAAAACATAACAAGGCATCAAAATCGAATAAGCTTTTTCGTCAATGCAACCACAATTTTTCAAATTATCTAATACGGTTAATAAATGCTTTTCTTGTAAAGCTTTAATTCTACCGCCTCTCATTAATTGAAAAACCTGGGCAATGAATTCAATTTCTCTAATGCCACCTTCACCTAGTTTAAAATTACCATGCAACTGTCTTCTTCTAACCTCAGCTTCTATCATACTTTTCATTTTACGAAGAGATTCAATTGCACCAAAATCTAAGTAACGTCTGAAAACAAAGGGACGCAACATTTCTTCTAATTCTTGAGAAAACATATTAGTCTCACCTAATATTCTCCCCTTGACCATAGCATATCGTTCCCATGAGCGACCGTGCTTTAAATAATAATCCTCTAATGCCGCGAACGAACTAACTAAAGGTCCACTTTCTCCAAATGGTCTTAAACGCATGTCAACTCTATAAACCTGACCATCTGCAGTTTTTTGATCTAGAGCTTGAATAAGTTGTTGACCTAATCTAGTAAAAAATACTTGATTATCAATAGCTCTTCTTGATCCAACAGTTTCACCACTCCTCGGATAGCAAAATATCAAATCAATGTCTGAAGAAAAATTCAACTCCTTACCACCTAATTTTCCCATACCAATAACAAGCATCTTTTGTTGCTCACCAGAATGTGAAGTAGGAGTTCCATAAAGTCCACAATTTAAGTTATACAAATAGTCTAGTGTTTCTGTAATAAAAACTTCAGCTAGCTCTGATAATGCCTCAAAGCTTTCTTCAATTGAAGATTTAGCTAACAATTCTCTCCAAGCAATTATGGCCATTTGCTTATTACGATAGTTACGCAATTCTCTTTTTAAAATTGTATCATCTTTAATTTTAGATAATAATGAATGGAGTTGTTCCTTATATATACCTGATTTAAATTTAGTATCAATAGCTTTACAACTTAAAATTTCAAAACCTAATACTGGCTTATGAATGAATACATTTGATATAAAATTGGATAAGCCAAATACATTTTTCAATATCTCTGAGTTTTCTTCAAAAACAATCTTTTGTTCATCATTGGCTACGTCTATAAGTCGCTGATAATTTTTTTGACCTTGTTCAAGCATTCTTTCACTCATTAACAACTCCTTCCTCAAAAGCTTTATTGAAATTGAAATTTAATCTAGCCTTAACAAAATCTACTTCAGATAAATATATTGGTAAATATTTATAACCGTCATTAAAATCACTTAATAAGTGCAATTTTTTACTTAACTTCTCAAATTCTCTACCTAAATATTTATTACTTGAATTGGCTAAAGTAGAAATTATTACTTTAAGTCCTTCATAAGACAATGCACTTGGAGCTAATAGAAAATTAATTTCCCAAGATTCAAAATTTTTAAATAAATCTAAATCTGTATCTGTATCTGTTACAGCTGATTTAACAGCAGGAACAGGTGAAATACCTGCATATATTGCAGCTCTATGCATTTTACTTAAAGTGCCGATTCTGACAATTCCAGATCCAACAAAATCTAGAAAACACAAAACAAATTCTAAAAGAGTATTAACTTCTCCTTCTTTAAGTTCAAACTCAAGCTCCTTACTTGTAATAATGTTTTCTTTGCCTTTATAATTTACAGTATCAAAACTAATTTCTATTATAGTATTTTTATACTCAATCAAAAAAATATGTCTTAAACATTTTTGCGACATGTTTTCTAATAAATTTTGTTTTATATATTCTACATCAACAGCAGCAAATATCTCTTTGGGAAATAAATCTATATTTGGTATTTTAGGTGACGTATCTAAAGAAATATTATATTCAGGATGAATATGTAAACCACCAGAAATTCCTGATTTAGTTTTTATCGTCATTTCACATGAATTGTTATAATTTCGCACACGTAATGCAATTCCATTTTTATACAATAATTGTTCTGCTGTATCAAAATAACGATTATCTAAACAAACACTTTCATCATTTAGTAGTTTAATTCCCTTTTTGTTGATAAATCTATCAATAAATAGTGAATCTTCACTTACAACCATCAGCTTAACTTCTACTTCATTAGTCATAATCAACCCATATTAATTAACAATAGCAATTCATACTACCCATAATAAACATAAACTACATAGTTAATCTATCGTATTCTTTCAAAGAATGCACTAATAGCTTTATTAAAACTAACTTAGCTTGTGACACAACACTAATACAAAAAAACATTACACTTCATATCAAAAATGAAATGAGATAATAATTAAAATTACATCAAAAAATTATTTTACATTTGTCTTTTTATATAAAATTTTAGATCTTTTACTCATTTATATTGAGGTGTATGAACTATATAAGTAAAATAACCACAAACTAATTACTCATAAACAAAGGGAAACGTCTATGCAGGTTAATTTTTTAAACCTTTTTGCTAAATCTCCACTAAAACCTCTTTATGAACATATCAGTAAAGTACATGAATGTTGCTGCTTGCTTCCAGATTTTTTTGAATGTGTATTTTCTGATAATTGGGAAAAAGCTAAACAATTTCAACAAAAAATTAGCCATTTAGAGAAGGAAGCTGATCTAATTAAAAGAAATATAAGAATTAATCTTCCAAATTCGCTATTCATGCCTGTAGATCGCACTGATTTACTAGAATTGCTTACTCAACAAGATAAAATTGCTAACAGAAGTAAAGATATTGCAGGTCTTATGCTCGGAAGACAACTTCATATACCAAAAGAAGTTAAAGATGAATTTATGAGGTATATCAAGCGCTGTTTAGATGCTACAGAATTAGCAACAAAAGTAATTCATGAATTAGAAGATTTACTTGAAACAGGTTTTCGAGGGAAAGAACGTAATGTAGTTGAAAGTATGGTTAAAGACTTAGATCTCATTGAATATGACACTGATCAAATTCAAATTGTTCTTCGTCGCCAACTTTATCTTAGAGAAAGTGAATTTAATCCAATTGATGCTATATTCTTATATAAAGTACTAGATAAAATTGGAGATCTAGCAGATCAAGCTGAACGAGTTGGATCTAGACTAGAACTCATGATTTCTAAGTCATAAGGATAATTAATAATAATGGAATTTCTTTTAGCTCACAGCAACATTATTATAGTTGTTGCTGCTGTATTTGCGTTTTTAATGGCTTGGGGAATCGGTGCTAACGATGTTTCCAACGCGATGGGAACATCTGTAGGCACAAAAACACTTACCGTTAAACAAGCAATTATAATTGCAATCATTTTTGAATTTGCCGGAGCTTACTTTGCCGGTGGTGAAGTTGTTTCAACCATAAAAGATAATATAATTGTTTCAAACTATATGAAGCCAGAAGACCTAATTTTAGGTATGACTAGTTCAATGCTTAGTGCTGGTATTTGGCTACTTCTTGCATCATATTTTTCTTGGCCTGTATCAACGACTCACTCGATAATTGGTGCAATTGTTGGCTTTGGCATTGTTAGTTGTGGCATAGAATCCATACATTGGGATATGTTTGGAGGTATAGTTGGCTCATGGATAATAACCCCAATTATTGCTGGCATAATGGCTTTTTTCCTTTTTATTCACATTCAAAGGTATATATTTTGCCGTTTTCATCCCTTAAAACATGCTAAAAAAATTGCTCCATACTACGTGTTTTTAACAATATTAATTATTGCAATAGTAACCATTCAAAAAGGTTTAACTCATATCAATATAAACTTAACAACATTAGAAGCTTGGTGTGCAAGTATAGTAGTAGCATTTTTATCAGCAATTTTTTCTGGAATTTTCTTAAAATACAAAAAATTTGATAAAACTTTAGAAGCAAAAAAACATTATGTAAATGTTGAAAAAGTTTTTTCAATTCTCATGCTACTAACTGCTTGTGCTATGGCCTTTGCCCATGGTTCTAATGATGTTGCAAATGCTATAGGACCTTTAGCTTCTATATCAACTATTTTGGAGAATAACGGTAATATTCTTGATAATGCTCAAATGCCTTCATGGATACTTCCATTAGGAGCTATTGGTATGGTATTTGGTTTAGCAACATTTGGTTACAAAGTAATGAGTACTGTTGGTTCTGGCATTACAGCTCTTACACCAAGTAGAGGCTTTGCTGCTCAACTAGCTACAGCTTCAACTGTTGTTCTTGCATCAGGTACTGGTTTACCAATATCTACAACTCAAACATTAGTTGGTGCAATAATGGGAGTTGGTTTAGCTCGTGGTATAGCAGCAATTAATTTAACAATGGTTAGAAATATTGTTATTTCTTGGATTGTTACAGTTCCAGCTGGTGCTTTCTTTGCAATTATTATTTTCTATATATTTAAAGCAATAATTCACATCTGCTCTTAAATACTGGTACTATAGCTCATGGTTCACCTTGAGCTATTCTTCAAAAAAAATTAAATATTAACAAACCATAATAGTTTCTTTTTTATGTTATTTTTATAAATCATTACATTTTTATAACTAGCAGATTTTATAAAATTTAAGTAAAATAATATGAACTTCTAATTATTAAGGTATTTTTCTGTGTTAAACATAAAACTTAGTGCCATTTTTTTATTAATATCAATGGCTATAATATCCAACAAAGTAATGGCAATTGAAATTACTGAAAGCGCTGAACCTAACAAAGCGCCAATTTCTATTGAAACAAAAACATCAGATCATATAAAGAATAAAAATGAACCTGATAAGAGCAACTCTAATACATCAATACAAAAATCTAATAATAATGAAGAACAAGAAGATATTCCAAGAAATGTACAATTTATAACTTATGTTAGCGATGATTCAGGAGTTTGGACTACTCGTGGACCAGGTCGCCAATATAAATTAACAGGGACAGTTAAAATTGGTGAAAAGCTATCAGTATTGAGTGAAAAAAATGGCTATTATGAAGTTTTGACAGAAAAAGGCAAAACTGTGTGGATTCCAAAAAAAGAAACACAAAAACAAGAAAGTAATTTATCTAAAGTTAAAAAGTTAGAAGAAGAAAATGAAAAATTAAAATTCAAATTAGATAATATTGATTCAGAAACAGCTAAGGAATTAAAATTAACTTCAGAAGAATTACATAAACTAAAAAGTGAACATACAGATTTAAAAACAAAGTACGAAAAACAAAGCGAACAAGTATCTGTATTAACAGAATCTAATGAAAGATTGGAAGAAGCATCAGGAAACAAAGAAAGAACAAACCAAATTACATGGTTTTGTTATGGTGCTGTCATTGGGCTTTTAGGTGTCCTAATTGGTGTAATTCTTGTTTATATACCAAAACCTAGAAGAAATAGAGATAACGATTATTACTACTAATTAACTGATGTTTTATA
>CAZTNG010000050.1:0-16675 GCA_964615195.1 uncultured Enterobacterales bacterium | reverse complement strand
AAAAAATTTAAAAATTTTGCTCATGCCTAAAATAATAGCGACCTAATACAATTTTTTCAGTGTTGTTTTACTATGCTTGACGATGAATTCTTTTTAGATGTTGAATAAAAGCCATGTTCCAGTGATGAGCATCTTGAGCTTTGTCAATACCTGACCAATAAGCTATAAAATCATTTAATTCTATAAGTGAATATCTACTATCGCTAAGTCCACACAGTCTAGCAATTTGATTAAAATTAGCATCCGGACGCCAATTTAAGTTCATACGGAATAGATTATAGGTGGTACTTTCTGTTGTTTGTTTTAAAGGTATTGAAAACCTTAGATCATTGTAGTATCCATCGTATTCACATTCATCTAAGGGAACTATTAATTTAGACTGAATTAATTCTATGATAAGTTTATTGATTTCTTGAAAATCAGGTTCATAACCTCCAAGCATATTTCCAGAGAAATCTAAAACAGGTTCTATGTGAATTGCACTCTGAATTAAGCTGTAGTTTGTTTTTATCATTCCATTATTAGCACTAGGAGCTAATGCTAATACATATGTTAGTCTTGCTGCATGACTTAGGCTACCATTGCGTAAAATTTTTAATTCACTACTATTCATATTTTAATCGTTATCTATTATTTTGTATCAAAATTACTCTCATAAAGTGCTTAATAATACTAGCATAATATGAGAAAACGATCGCTGTAAATTTAACTAAAGTACGTTATTATACAAATATAGACTTTATTAAGTTAAGATAGTATTACATATAAACAATGAGTTCATACTTGATGTTGTTAATCTTAGTGTTTATTAGAGATAAATAGGTACATTACTTTGTTGTAGCTATTTATAATAGAAGGTAATATCCTTGTAATTATGATAATGATAGATATAGTAGTTCAATTTTTTAATTAAAAAATTAGAGTTTTAGGAGTATTTTATGTACAGCACTAAAGTACGCAAGGTAATAGCAGTTTTAATATTAACTTTGCTAACAGTATTTATAAGCGCATGTAATGAACAATCAAAAAAGAGGAGTAATAGATCAACTGTTACTAGCTTTGAACTTATTCCTGAGCAACAACAGCCACGTGTAATAACAAGTAATCCTTGCGGTCAAGGATTTTCCTGGTGTGAAAAATCACAAGAATGCATTAGACCTATGGCTTTAGTTAAAGGTGGTAATATAAAGGATATGGAAAAGCTGTTCAAAGAAACTTGTGAAAATCGTCCAGCTTTTAACAGGTAAAATATTTGTAATATAAAGTTGCGTATCATGATTTAAGTTAAAGATAAAAATTTATTTTTAATGGTGTCACTTTTTATTTATCAAATGATGTCTACTATAGCAAACTGTAATGATTGTAATTATTATCAATTCAGTAATTTATCTCTTAATTAAATATCGATGACATCATTTTCGTAATTAAATTCAATTGTATAAAAATATTAATTTTCACTTTGAAAATTTAATATTCTGAATTTATTCATAATATTGTTTTTGCGGCACAAAATTGAAAATCTTTGTTTAAATTTTATTAATGGCAGTGCTAAGTGAGAATTATTATTTCTTGCTATTAGTAAAAATGCGGTATAATTCACATAATATCAGTGAAATTTAAAAGTAAAAAAATATAACTGATCAAAAGTTATGACATAAATAAAGAAGAGGCTAGTTTTCTATGTGGGATTATTCAGAAAAAGTAAAAGATCATTTTTTTCATCCACGCAATGCAAAGGTCGTTCAAGATGCTAATGCAATTGGAGATGTAGGCTCAATATCTTGTGGTGATGCTTTACGTTTAATGTTAAAAGTTGATCCTGAAACAGAAGTAATAAAAGATGCTGGCTTCCAGACATTTGGGTGTGGTAGTGCTATAGCATCCTCCTCTGCCTTAACAGAAATGATTATTGGCAAAACATTAACAGAAGCACAAAAAGTTACAAATCAAGATATAGCCGATTATTTGGATGGACTTCCTCCTGAAAAGATGCATTGTTCTGTTATGGGACGCGAAGCTTTAGATGCTGCTGTTGCTCAGTTCAGAGGTGAAGACTACGTTAAAGATCATGAAGATTCACCTTTAGTTTGTAAATGCTTTGGTATAGATGAAGCAAAAATTGTTAAAGCAATTAAAGAAAACCATCTTACAACTCTTCAAGAAGTAACTAACTACACTAAAGCTGGTGGTGCTTGTGGCTCATGTCATGAAAAAATTGAAGAAATAATTGAAAAAACTCTAGCTGAAATGGAAAAAACAGGTGATTGCGACGCTCCTAAGAAGGCGGTAGGTGGCTGCGAAGCTGCAACAATTGCTTCACAAATGGAAAGTGCAGAAAAGCCTGAAGAGGGCTCTCAAGCAGATGATGATGGTTTAGTTAATGAACAGTTGCCATTTTATCAAACAGTTGTTGATATTGTTGAACAGATGCGCCCAGCATTAGCTCAAGATGGCGGTGATGTTGTATTAAAGAAAGTAACAAGAAACTGTGTTGAAGTTGAGCTTTCAGGAGCTTGCACTGGTTGTATGATGACTGAGATGACATTGTCATGGATTCAGCAACAGATTATGGAAGCTTTAGGTTACTATATTCAAGTTATAAATGTAGGTGTAGTTTCCCATTCTCATGATGCACAATAGAGGAATATGTAAAAATGGAAAAAGTTGAAGGTATTTATTTAGACAACAATGCCACTACTAAAACAGATCCTCTAGTTTATCAAGCTATGATTCCGTTTTTGACTGAATTTTACGGCAATCCTAGTTCGATGCATAATTTTGGGGAACCTGTACGTAAGGCTATTGATCATGCTCGTCATCAAGTTGCAGAGTTTATTGGTGCAAAGTATGATGACGAAATTATTTTTACTTCTTGTGCTACAGAATCAGATAACACAGCACTAGTTAGCGCAATTGAAGCGCTTTCTGGTCGTAATGAAATCATTACAACAAGTGTTGAACATCCAGCAATTTTAGATACATGTGCACGTTTAGAGAAAAAAGGTGTAAAAGTTCATTACCTACATGTCGATAGTCGTGGACGTTTAGACATGAATGAATATAAAGCACTTTTATCAGAAAAGACTGCAATAGTTTCAATTATGTGGGCAAATAATGAAACAGGAACGATTTTTCCTGTAGAAGAAATGGCTGTAATGGCTAAAGCTGTTGGTGCTCAATTCCATACTGATGGTGTTCAAGCTACTGGTAAAATTGCTATTGACTTAAAAAGCACTAGCATTGATATGTTAAGTTTTTCAGGTCACAAGATTCATGCTCCTAAGGGAGTTGGTGTACTATATGTGCGTCGTGGTACAAAGTTCCGTCCATTCTTGCACGGTGGTCATCAAGAACGTGGTCGCAGAGCAGGAACTGAAAATGCACCTTATATTGTTGGTCTAGGTGTTGCGTGTGAACTTGCAGGTATGCATTTACCAATGATCAATGACACAATTAAAGAATTACGCGATAGTTTGCAATACGGAATTCTAAAAGCTGTTCCAAATTGTTTTGTAACTGGTGATTTAGCTAATAGAACAGCAAATACTTTGAATATTGCTTTTGAATACGTTGAAGGAGAAGCTATTCTATTACGTTTAAATGAGTTTGGAATTGCTGCTTCAAGTGGAAGTGCTTGCACTTCAGGTTCATTAGAGCCTTCACATGTAATGAGAGCAATGAAGATACCATTTACTTCTGCTCATGGTACAATTCGCTTCAGTTTAAGCCGTTTTACTCGTCAATCTGAAATTGATCGTGTAATAGAGGTTATTCCACAAATAATTGAGCAATTAAGATCATATTCTCCTTATTGGCAACAAAATAAACCATCACTTGGCGAGTTTGATCCAGAATATAAAGGCACAATTAAATAGTTTTGTAGATGTAAAAAGGGCTTAATTAATGCAAAAAGTAGCAAATTAAGCCTTTTTTAATGCAAAATGTCGTGCATATTGTAAATAATAGTGCAAGAGCATATATCTTGAATTATAATATAATGGTTTTATATTTTGCTGTCTTTGCTATATTTGCAAAGGTATAAAAGGTTTATCAATGAGCTGGCTTGAAAAAATTCTTACTCCTAAAAGCGAAAAGAGCACTCGTCACAATATTCCAGAAGGTGTTTGGACAAAGTGTGAAGCGTGTGATCAGGTGCTTTATCGCGCTGAATTAGATCGTAATTTAAATGTGTGTCCTAAGTGTGGTCATCACATGAGAATTAGTGCACGTGAAAGATTATTTCGCTTCTTAGATGTTGGCAATCAGGTTGAAATCGGTGGCGATTTAGAACCACAAGATATACTTAAGTTTAAGGATACTAAACGTTATAAGGATCGTATCGTTGCCGCACAGAAAACTACCAATGAAAAAGATGCATTGTTAGTTATCAAAGGTGAATTAAAAGGTTTACCTGTAGTTTGTGCCGCTTTTGAATTTGCTTTTATGGGTGGTTCAATGGGCGCTGTAGTTGGTGCTAGATTTGTAAAAGCTGTAGAGGCTTGTATTGAAGAAAAACGTGGCCTTATTTGTTTCGCAACATCAGGCGGCGCGCGTATGCAAGAATCATTGTTCTCTCTAATGCAAATGGCAAAAACATCAGCTGCATTGCAAAAGCTTTCTGAAAATGGTTTACCATTTATAAGTGTATTAACCAATCCTACAATGGGTGGTGTTAGTGCAAGTTTAGCTATGCTTGGTGATGTTAATGTTGCTGAGCCTAAGGCTTTAATAGGCTTTGCAGGACCCCGTGTTATTGAGCAGACTGTAAGAGAAAAGCTTCCTGAAGGTTTTCAGAGATCTGAATTTTTATTACAGAAAGGCGCTATTGATATGATTATCGATCGTCGTCAGCTTCGTGATCGTTTAGCAAATATTATTGGTATTATGCTAAGAATTCAAATTGCAGATGAAAGCAAGAACTAATTATTAACCAAGCCTTTAGGGCTAGTTTATTTTATAAAGATAGCCTGACTGTTGTCAGGCTTTATTATTTGTAAAAAATAAAAAATATTATTTTTAATTATTAAATTAAGAATAATATATTTTAATGTTAAAGCATTAATATTTTTATAATGAAGGTTGTGAGTTAATGACTGAAAATATATGTATGCCTAAAAATATAGTTGATTGGCAACATTTTTTGAATAATGTAAATCCAAACATTATGAAACTTGGTCTTGAGCGTGTTAGAGCTGTAGCCCATAAGATGGGTGTCGATGATTTTGGTAAAACCAAGATTGTAACAGTTGCAGGTACGAATGGTAAAGGTTCAACAGCAACAATGCTTGCATCAATATTAGAAAGTGCAGGTATTAAAACAGGTCTGTATACATCTCCTCATATTCTTCGCTTTAGTGAAAGAATAATTTGTGGTGGCCTTGAAGCATCTAATGATGATTTATGTAATGCATTTGAAAAAGTTTATGCTAATCAAGATTTTGCAGATCCACTAACTTTTTTTGAGTTTACAACTTTAGCTGCATTATCTCTATTTAAAGAGAGTGCATGTGAAGTATTAGTGCTTGAAGTTGGACTTGGTGGAAGGTTAGATGCTGTTAATATTTTAGATGCAGATATTGCTATTATTCCAAGCATTGGATTTGATCATTGTCAATTGTTAGGTAATACTCTTGCTGATATAGCAGCAGAGAAAGCGGGTATTATTAAATCTTCAACTACCGCAACAATTATTGGTGATTTACCAAAGGAAGCACTAGCTGTAATTAGCGATAAAGTAGCAGGTTTTCATGGAGTTTTACATCAGCTAGGGAAAAGCCTTCAAGTTGAATGGACTAGTCCCACAAGCTTTAATATGCTAAATCCTATTCCATTAAATAATCTTGTAGTACCTAGTCTGCCTTTGATTAATGCTCCGCTCTCAGTTGCAGCTGCTCTTTTATTAAGAATAGCCTTTAAATATCATATTCTAGATAATGATATTATAACAGGTCTTGAAATAGCAAAGCTTCAGGGGCGTTTTGAACAGATTTCTACTAATCCATCTATTACTGTCGATGTGGCTCATAATCCACCAGCTGCAGCATACCTACATAAATGTATAATTTCTCGCGGTGAGAAACGTCGTTTAGCTGTAGTAGGAATGCTAAAGGATAAAGATATTAGTAGAACTTTATTAAATGTAGTTGGTGATTTTGAAAGATTTTATGTTTGTACTTTACCTGGTCCACGAGGAGCAGATAAAAATATTATTACAAAAACTTTAAAAGCATTAGGCGTTAGTGAAGATAACATAGTTAGTTTTGATAATGTTATTGATGCCTATGAAATAGCATGCTGTGAAATATTACAGAATGCAGATCTATACGTATTTGGTTCCTTCTTGACCGTAGAACAGGTTTTAAAATACGAAGGTGAAAGAAGGAAAAGTACTCTCAATTAGTGTATGAGTCCCAATATTTTTATAAATTATTTGTTAATGAAGAGATAAAAAAATGGCAAGCCGTTATTCAAAAATTTTAGTAGGAGCTGTTGTTCTAACATCTACCGTTGCTCTCTTGACGCCTGTTTTCTATCCTGGTGATACTAGTAATGGAGAACCTAGAGATATTACTACTCAGACTCCAGCTGCGCAGAATGCGCAACAAGTTACTACAGATAATCAGAAAAATGATGCTTCTTTAGATCCTTCAATGGGAACTTCAGAAAATGCTATGAGCAGTGATTATGCAAGTAATGAAGAAAATATGAATGATGGTGGTTATGGAGATCTTTTGAATACTGATGGTGCTCCTGCACCAGCTAATTCTGATGAATCCAACAAGAAACTTCATTCAGGTGTAGTTGTGGGAATTGTTACAGAGGAAGAACAACAGAGCTTTGTTAATAATCCAACTGCAACAGGTACAACACCAGCAGATGCTGCAAGAGCTCAAGAAGAAGCTAAACGTCAAAAGGCCATAGAAAATGAGCGTAAGCAGCAACAGAAATTAGAGCAAGAAAAGAATCAAGAAGAGCAACGTAAGAAGCAAGCACAGCTTGATGAACAGCGTAGACTTGAGGAACAAAGACAACTACTTGATAATCAGCGTCATGAACAAGAAAAGCAACGTTTAGCTCAGCAGCAACTTGAAGAGCAAAAATTACGTCTTGAGAAAGAGAAAAAAGAAGCTGAAGAGCTTCGTGCTAAGCAAGAAGCAGAAAAGTTAAAGAATGCAGATTCATTAAAATATCCTGTAGTTCAACCTGGTAGATACTTACAGGTTGGAGCATATTCAACAGCTAAGACTGCAGAAGACGTAAAGAATATACTTAAGTCTCGTGGTATTCGTGTAGACGGTCAGTATAAGTCTTATATCAAGTCTGGATTTGGTTATAAAATTGAATCAAGGAATGGTAAGTTTGTAGTTCTTGTAGGACCTGCAAGCAACGATGCGGTATTAAAGAGTATTAAGCCGAGCGTAGATGCAACTGTTCATGGTAATTCAATGTTAGTAGGGCGCTAGCTATGGGTATTTTAGTTAAAGATATTGTAGATTTTTGTAGTAACCTTTTACAATGCCAAGATTTTAATGACTGTAGCTTTAATGGTTTACAGGTTGAAGGTTCTCTTAATGTTAGAAAGATTGTAACTGGTGTAACTGCGAATATTGAATTATTCAAGCGTGCTACTTTGGCTAATGCTGACATGGTTTTAACACATCATGGCCTATATTGGAAAGGGGCTGATCCAAGATTAGTTGATGTTTTAGGTAAAAGAGTAAAGGCTTTGGGGCAAATGTCGCTTGCCGCCTTTCACTTACCATTAGATGCTCATCCAATTATTGGAAATAATGCTTTAATTATAAGTAGTATAGGTGCCGAAGTTGGTTGCTATATTAGAAATGGTGCTAAGCAAGATATTGCCATAGAAGGTTTTTTCACTAAGCCTGTAAGCGTTTTAAATTTATCATTTTTATTAGAGAAATATCTTGGTCGTCGTCCATTAATAATGGGACCTCAGGAAAGAGAAGTTCAAAAATTTCTAGTATGTTCAGGAGGCGGTGGCTTTTTGCTTGAAGAGGATCTAGGTGGTATAGATGTTCTTATTACAGGTGAAGTTCATGAGCAACATTATCATTTAGCTCAAGAACGTAATATTACAACATTTGTCTGTGGTCATCATGCAACAGAATGTTGTGGTATTTCAGCTTTAGGCCAATGTGTTGCTGAAAAGTTTGGTATTGAGCATGAGTTTATTAATGTGGTCAGTCCACTGTAGGAAATAATAATGATAGATGTTTCAGGACTTCGTCGCAACTATGCAGAAGGCGGCTTAAGTGATGAAGATTTAACAAAAGAGCCAATGGAGCTGTTTGAAAAATGGCTTAAGCAAGCAATAGATTCAGGTATTCACGACCCAACAGGAATGGTGGTAAGTACTGTAGATAGCTCAGGACAGCCATATTCAAGAATGGTTTTGTTAAAAAACTATGATCAAAATAGTTTAGTTTTTTTTACTAATTATGGGTCTCGTAAAGCTCATCAATTAATGGAAAATCCTAAGGTTGCTATTTTGTTTCCATGGTATATGTTAGAAAGACAGGTAGCATTTTTGGGTACTGCAGAGAAGCTTTCAACTATGGAAGTGATAAAATATTTTACAAGTAGACCTGCAAATTCACAAATTGGAGCTTGGGTTTCTCATCAGTCCTCAAAGATTAGTGCACGATCTATTCTCGAAAGCAAATTTATGGAACTTAAGCAAAAGTGGAAGGATGGTAAAATACCTGTTCCAGAGTTTTGGGGTGGCTTTAGAGTGAAATTTGATAGTGTCGAGTTTTGGCAAGGAAGACCTAGTAGACTTCATGATAGATATATTTATCAGCGTAAGGATGAAGGTTGGGATATAAGTCGTTTAGCACCATAACATATTTATTTTTTTAACTTATAAAAGGTGGCTAGTGTATAAAAACATTAAGGCCACCTTTTTGGTTATGTAACACATATTTACTATTTCTTATTTAAGGCTTATTTATGGATGATAATTTTTTTCCATATGGCGAGGTAGAAATCAATTATTTAAAAGCAAAGGATTCAAAGCTTGCAGAGATCATAGATAAGTTAGGTTTTATTACTCGTCATTGTGATTTTGATTTATTTGCTGCTATTGTGCATTGTATAGTCGGCCAGCAAATATCAACAAAGGCTCAAGAATCTATTTGGGCAAAAATGAAAAATATATTAGGCAAAATTGACGCTCTAACTATATTAGAGGCAGGTGAAAATAAAATACAAAGTTGTGGTATTTCATATAGAAAAGTAAGTTATATTATTGATTTAGCTAATAAAGTGAATGATGGAAGCTTTAATATTCATGAAGTTTCGCAAATGCCTGATGCAGAAGTTATAGAAAAACTTGCGTCACTTAAAGGTGTAGGAGTGTGGACGGCAGAAATGATTTTATTATTCTGTTTAAAAAGACAAAATGTATTTAGTTTTGGTGATTTAGCTATACTACGTGGGATGAGAATGGTTTATCACCATAGGAAAATTGATAAAAAGCTTTTTGAAAAGTATAGAAGAAGGTTTAGTCCATACTGTAGCGTAGCAAGTATATATTTTTGGGAAATCGCAGGTGGTGCCATACCGAATATGAAGGATTATGCTCCTAAAATAACCAAAAAGTAAAAGTTATCAATTTATCTGCTCTTTAATCTTAAAAGATAGTTTAGGATAAAATTATGATGTTTGTTAGTAGCTATAATTCACCTTTAGGAGAATTATTAATATTTGCAGATGCTATTGGTATAACAGATTTATGTTTCGTGGATCATAAAAGCAGGTATGTGAATTTTTATAATGATTGTCAAAAACAAGATACACCAATCTTGTTACAAACCAAATTTTGGCTTGATGATTATTTTTCAGAAATAATACCTACAAATATTCCTCCTCTGCATCTTCACGGAACAGTTTTTCAAAAACAGGTATGGCAAGAATTATTAAAAATTCCTTATGGAGCAACTACTACATATGGCAATCTTGCAAAAATTATTGCTAAAAAAAATGGTATAGATAAGATGTCGGCTCAGGCTGTTGGTGGGGCTGTAGGTCGTAATAATATTGTTATTATTATTCCTTGTCACAGAGTAATTGGTTCTAATGGTAGTTTAACTGGTTATGCAGAAGGGCTTGATAAAAAAGTAAGTTTATTAAATATTGAAGGTATTAATCCAAAATTAAGTTAAAACACCATAGCTAATACTTTGAGAAACTATGGTGAAATTCTATTTATTATTAGATATAAATTGAAGGTTTTACAGTAGTAAAAAATATTATTTTATTAGATATTTATTTTGAGAATTACTTTGCATAATCTAATAGCCATGAATCTACTTTAGGAAGAGTATCCATTGATACATCATTGTCCCGTAAGCAAAATAATGTACCAATTTCAGAATTAGGCGCTACTTCTTTGATGAATTTATCTGATTCATAATCTCCACCTTTCCCATGGGTACAGAATGGTACAATTTTTTTGCCATTTATTTTGGCTTCATCCATAAAAGTATACATTGCCATTGGTAGATTACCATTCCATATTGGGTAGCCAACAAAAATAATACTGTAATTATTTAGATCGGGTAGAGGGCCATTTATTGCAGGTCGAGCATTATTATTTTTTTCAGTTTTAGATTTAGCTTTTGTAGCTTTGGTGTCAGTTGGATATGGCTCAACTGTAGTTACTTTAAAAATATCAGCATTAAGCTTTTTGGCAATGTGCTCAGCTAAAAATTCAGTATTTCCTGTATAAGAAAAATAAACTACTAAAGCTTTATTTTCATTAGCATGAGCAATTGAAAAGCTCACTAAAAAAGTGATAATTAAAAAAAGTTTACTTAAAAGATTCATCTTTAACTCCATAATATATTTTAAAAAATTCGTAGTTAGTTTATGCTAAAGACACAATATTTTGTAAATTATTTTTCTTAAAAATAATAAAAAAAGGTGTAGTTTTAAAACTACACCAAATTCAAAGCTCCGAGTACTTAATTGTTTGCAAACTAGTTGCTATAATTTATCTACGAAAGCGATCGCTACATCCTTCTTTTGCCCTAAATTTTTAAGAAATGCATCGGCTTTTTTAGCGTTTACCTTCATTATTGATGTTTCTCCTGAAACATTAATTTTATTTACAGAACCACCATTGATTAGTTTTTTTAGTGAATCAACATCTCCTGAATAAGAGCTTTTATAGATAATTAATCCTCCATCGTCACATTTCATGATTTTGTAAAATGTTGAACCACCAACAACTTCATTTAATTGATTTTCGTCCAATTTGATGATTGACATAATAAAGTCCTTAATATAATTCTAAAGGAAACATATTGTTTCTATGCCTTGTAAACGTACTATCAAATAAATGGTTACAAAAAATTTTTTATTTAATCTTTTATGAGACTAATGCACCTGCATCCGTTATTATTAGTTAACATATTTCTATATCAACATTTGTTGACGATTAGGGGAATCCATAATGCATAATTACGGTACAAAGGTAGTTAATATTAAAAATAAACCCATACTTGATGTTGTAGCAGGCATTTTGATAAAGGATAATTGTTATTTTTGTGCTAAACGTGCAAAAGGACATAGTATGGCTGGTAAATGGGAATTTCCTGGCGGAAAAATTGAGGTAGGTGAAGGTCCGCAACAAGCTGTAGTTAGGGAGCTTAAGGAGGAATTAAGTGTTGATGCTAAAGTTTTAATGGACTTAATTTACCTTGAATATGAGTATGCTGATTTTTATTTAAAATTGCATGTTTTTACGTGTGAAACGTTAGATACCCCATTGTTAAGTGAACATATCGAAGGATCTTACCGTAGTTTAAATGAGCTACAACAATTGGCTTGGGATGACTGTGATATTCAAATCATAAAAAGCCTTGAAGATTATCATAAAAGCAAATAGAAATAACATTACCAATATACCTATTTGAGGCATTAATAATGTTTTTTCTTCAATTATAAAATTCATGCCAAATTAAATGAAAATTTTTCTCATACAACTTCTGCAAACAGTAGCATAAGGCTCTTGAAAACGGACAATTGGTCTATATATTTTTACTATAAGATATCTATTTTTAGTGCAAAAAAATGTGTTAACAATATCGAGACTTACTTAGCAATTTAAAAAAAATCGTATGCTAATATATAAGTAGAATTTTCTCTTTGGTGAAGGAATATATTATGACAAAAACAGTAATAATTGGATCTGTAGCAGGAGGCGCTACGGCCGCTGCAAGACTACGTAGATTAGATTCTCATGGAGAAATTGTGGTATTTGAACAGGGAGCCGAAATATCTTATGCTAATTGTGGCATGCCTTATTATTTAGGAGGCGTTATTGGTTCAAGATCATCACTTATTTTGCAAAAGCCTAACGAATTTGCGCACAAATTTGATTTAAAACTTCAAACAAGACATAGAGTGGAGGCGATATCTGCTGATAAAAAAATAGTTGTAGTAGAGAATTTGGATACTGGTGATATTTTCGAAGAAAGCTTTGATAAACTTATAATTGCGACAGGATCTTCTCCAATTAAACCAAAGGTAATTCCAGGAATTGATTTACCAGGAATTTACAGCCTTTGGAATATGTCTGATACTGATATGATTATGCAAAAGCTTTCAGAGCTAGCAAATTCTAAAGTAAACAAAACTAAATCTAGAGCTATTATTGTTGGCGGTGGTTTTATAGGGCTTGAGCTTGCTGAAAACTTTCAAAAACAAGGCTTAGAGGTTACTATTATTGAGCGTTTAGATCAGATATTAGCAACTCTAGACAAAGATATGGCTGATTTTTTAGCATCAAAATTCAGATGCCAAGGAATTAATTTAAAACTTAGTAGTGAGGTCAAAGAATTTGTAAAAAATCAAGATGGTAGCATAAGTGTAAAATTAGGTGATAACAGCTCTATTGAAGCTGATGTTGTAATTCTATCTCTAGGTGTTAGACCAAATTCTAAATTAGCAATTGACGCTGGTTTGACAACAAGTCCTCAAGGAGGAATTGTTGTCAATGAATATATGCAAACATCAAATTCTGATATTTATGCAGTAGGTGATGTTGTAGCTGTTAATAGTCCTATAACCAATAATTTAGTGCAAATACCACTAGCAGGTCCAGCTAATAGGCAAGCGAGAATTTGTGCAAGCCATATTGCTAATATACCAGTACCTGGTTATAAAGGAACTTATGGTACAGGAGTTGTTAAGGTTGGTGATTTTGCGGCGGCAACAGTTGGTTTAAATGAAAAGCAATTAATTGCGCTGAATATGAAGAAAGATCAAGACTATTTTAGTGTGTTTATTGTACAGAAAAGCCATGCAGGTTATTACCCTGGTGCTACTGATTTATTTGTTAAGGGCTTTTTCGATAAAAGTTCAGGAAGAATCCTAGGTGCTCAAGCCTTAGGAAAGAATGCAGTAGATAAGGTTATTGATGCCATTGCTACAGCTATGTTTTATAAAGGTACTTATGAACATTTAACACAACTGGAACTTGCTTACGCTCCTCCTTTTGGAAGTGCTAAAAGCGTTGTAAATATGTTGGGATTTGTTGCTCAAAATAAAGCATTAGGATTAGTAGATTTTATAAGTGTTGAGGAACTAGATAAATACTTAGGTGATAAAGCATTAAGTAAAACTGTGGGTTTTATAGATGTACGAGAACAAGCGGAAAATGACTTATTTAGTATTCCAGGTTTTTTAAATATTCCTCTTGGAGAACTTAAAGAGAGTCTACCTAGACTTAATAAGGACATAATGTATGTTGTTACTTGTGCTGTAGGTGTGCGTGCTTATAATGCAGCAAGAATGTTACAACAGGAAGGCTTTAAGGTAAAAGTGTTAGCAGGGGGGACGTTATTTTATCAAACACTTAAATATAAGGTTGAGACAAAAATATGGTCTAAAATAAATGAAATTGCTAAAGATGAAATACCTATTGAGGCAAATAACGATAAAATTGAATTTCTTGATTGCTCTGGTTTACAGTGCCCAGGACCAATTGTGCAGTTAAAAAAAGCAATGAATAATCTTAAAGAGGGTCAAAGCTTGAAGGTTCGAGCTTCTGATGATGGTTTTGCAAGGGATGTTGTGGCTTTTGCTAAAATGAATAGTTATAGATTAAATTCTGTATCTGCTATTAAACAAGGAGTAGAAGCCATTTTAACTAAGAGTGAAATGAATGCAGTAACACAAAATACAGCAAAACTTCCTAATAAAAAGCAAACAATAGTGGTCTTTAGTGATGATTTGGATAAGGTAATGGCATCTTTAGTTATTGCTAATGGTGCATTAGCTGCAGGATTAGATGTAACAATATTTTTTACATTTTGGGGACTTAATGTTTTACGTGAAAAAAGAATATCTAAGCATAGAAGTTTTATGCAGAACATGTTTTCTTGGTTAAATCCTAAGGGTATTACAAAACTAGGTTTATCAAAATTTAATTTCTTTGGATTGGGCTCATATTTTATGAAACGCCTAATGAAGCAAAAAAATATAAGTTCACCTCAAGAAATGCTAGCAATGGCTAAAGCAAACGGTGCAAAAATAATGGCTTGTTCAATGTCAATGGAAATTATGGGAATAGACAAATCTGAGCTTATGCCTAATGTTGAAATCGTTGGTGTGGCTGCATATTTAGAAGAAGCATCAAATACAGGTAATAATCTTTTTATTTAAAATTACATGAGTTTTTTAAACACATCTAAACTAGTTTAGATGTGTTTTTTATTATTATTAAAGTATTTTAATAATTTATGTGAGTAGCTTGAACTTAGTTCAATAATTTTATTGTTTAGTAGTTAAATTTGAATGTAGTCTGAAATGGAATTCAACATAGAGTTTTGCTATAATGCCCTCGATTTTAGAAAGGGAAAATGTAATGCCTGCTGTAAAAAGTTCAAAGCAAGAAATAAATAAAAATAAATATGGTCAATATTTTACTCCTATAAAAATAGCCGATTTTATGGTAGCTCTTACAGATAAACCGAAGCAGAGTTTAGTACTTGATCCGTGTTGTGGTAGAGGCGCATTTTTAGAAGCTCTTTCTAATAAGGGATATACAAATTTAAATGCTTTTGAAATAGATTCAAATCTAAAAACAAATTTTGATTTTGTTAAATACCGTAGCTTTATTGGAGCAAAGCGTTTACCTCATTTTGATTTAATTATTGGTAATCCACCTTATATTCGTTGGAGAAATATTGAACCGCAATTAAAAAAGGAACTTTTAGACAACAAGTTGTGGAATGAATACTGCAATTCCTTATGTGATTATCTCCAGATATTTATCCTAAAATCAATAGACCTTCTAAAAGATCAGGGTGAGCTAATTTTTATTTGTCCTGAATATTGGATGCATACTACTCACTCACGTGCTATGCGTAACTATATGCTTGAAAATGGGTACTTTACAAAGTTAGTGCATTTCAATGAAGGCAGGATTTTTAAAGGTGTAAATGTTGCAACAGTTGTTTTCAAATACGTTAAATGTTCGGATCTCAATTTTTGTAAGCAACAGAGCATTGCTATTAACAAGTGTAGTTCAGTTAGGAAAGTTCAGTCAGGTTACCTAGAAGCGATGCTCAATAATGATAATATTGAATATGTTGAAAGTTTTTCAATACCTCAATTTAAGTCTAATGAGCCATGGGTAATGGAAAGTCAAAAGCTTAAGCAAAAATTAGCTAGATTTGAGGAACGTTGCGTAGTGAAAGTTGTTCAAGATAATGAACAAACAGAAATTAAGCATTTAAATACTTTAGGTGAATTTTGTCGTGTAGCAAATGGTATGGTTTCTGGTTTAGATAACGCATTTTGCATACCTACAAAAACGACATTGAACAAAAAAGAGCAAGATTCTGTTTTAAAGATAATAAAAGCTTGTGAAATATCACCATATAAAATTGGACAAACAGAAGATTATTATTTTATTAATAATTGTTTTACTGAGCAGCAATTCAGAAATGATTATCCGAATTTTGCGGCATACATTGATTACAATGATCTAAAAGACAAATTGAATTCTCGCTATTTAATGAATACTGATACAAAATTTTGGGAATGGTCATTCCCAAGAAACATGAAATTTTTTATAAATGCTGATGGTCAATTTAAAGATAGACGTATATTTGTGCCATGTAAAGAACGCATTTCTAATAAAAATTATTTTCGTTTTGCGATTGCAGCAAGGAATTATTACCCAACACAAGATGTTACAGCCATACTGCCTAAAGCTGAGACTTTGGAGAGTATTGAATATATTGTAGCTTTTTTAAACCAGTCAATAGTATTTGATTGGCTTAAGACATACGGTATAGTTAAAGGCAATATTGTAGAATTTTCGTATAAACCTGTTAGTTCTATTCCTTATTTAGCAATTGATTGGCAAAACGAGGAAGAGGTAAGAATTCATGATGAAATTACAAATCTTGTGCATTCATTAGATACAAATCTAAATAAAGATGTAATTACTCGAATAAATGATCTTTTCCAAAAACTATTGGAAAAATAAAAAATGTACTGTATATAGTTCAAATATTATTTTTTTAGATCTATATATCGTGTACATCTTTTATAAGTTAATTAAGGTTAAGTTTAAATGTGTTCATTTAAATTTGTACAATAAACTTATGCTATAACGAATAACGGCATTTTTTTA
>CAZTNG010000049.1:0-16912 GCA_964615195.1 uncultured Enterobacterales bacterium | reverse complement strand
ACAAATAAACACCTGATGCAATACAAATAATACTAACAAATAAATATAATAATTGATAAATGTAGCTGACAGGATCTTCAGGAAAAACAAAAAGCAAAGCCTTCTCAGCTAAAGAAACAAACAAACCGAAGAATACAGCAGTAAAAACCTGAAATATGTTTATCCATTTGTATTTTGATCGTAACATTGCAATTTGCAAAAAAACACAAAAAAACATAGCTAAAGCACTGCAAATACCTAGGTTCAAATTAAAAGATTGGCTAATAGCTAAAGGAACAGTCCCTATTGGTGATGCACCCAAACCACAATGAGCTGAAAACGCAACACCTACACATAAAACAAATAAGCCAACAATATAAATTGATACCCTTTTTAATAACTGCATAATAACCTCACATTGATTTTTCAATTTTAACACCAATGTGTGATGTACATCAAATAATCTTTTATGCTTTAGCTATCATTACTTTTACTTTGAATTGAATCTTCTTGCAGATTCAATTATTCTTTTCATTTCTGAAACAGCTTCACTCAAACCTGTAAATACTGCTCTTGCAATTATAGAATGTCCTATATTTAATTCCTCTATCTGAGGTATTTGAGCAATATCAGCAACATTATTATAATTCAATCCATGACCTCCATTTACCCTTAAACCTTTTAAGGAAGCATATTCAGCCATGTCAGCCAAACGTTTTAATTCCTCAGTTTTATCTTTAATCGTAAGAGCATCAGCATATCTTCCTGTGTGCAATTCTATAAATGGAGCACCTGATTCAAACGCAGCATCTATTTGCTCTTTATCAGCATCAATAAACAGAGAACATAAGGTACCAACATTTGATAGTTTATTCACTGCATCAGCTACATCTCTTAAATTTGCCTTTACATTTAAACCACCTTCAGTTGTTATTTCTTTTCTATTTTCAGGAACCATGCATACAAATTCAGGTGCCAAACCAACGGCAATATTAACCATCTCATTAGTCACAGCCATTTCCAAGTTCATTCTAGTTTTTATTGTTTCTCTAAGAATTCTAACATCCCTATCGTTAATATGTCTTCTATCCTCGCGGAGATGAGTAGTAATACCATCTGCTCCAGCTTGTTCAGCTATTGATGCTGCAAAAACAGGATCTGGATAGTTGGTACCGCGTGCATTTCTTAATGTAGCTACATGATCAATATTAACACCTAAATATACATTACTCATAACTTAATCCTAATTGAGCTTTTATTCACAAAAATTAAAATAATTTTGTATCATATACAAAACTACTTACCTATTGCTATATAGTCCATATATAGCTCACGACTCTTTAATTTTCTGTTATTTAATAAGGGTTGTAAAGACATTCTGCATAAAGTCTTCGCTACTTTTATTGTCTTGAGAGAATTCCATTCATTATTATATATAGAAACTATGTCCGAACCATTAAAGATGTTATTAACTAAAAGTTTTTCATCTGCAACTGTTGCCTTCACCTCAGAAAAACCTTGATTTGATTTATAGCTATACCATGTATGCTTTTTAATTGGTTTATTAGTATCAATATCAGTACTTAAATTAATGCCATAACCTAATTCAGATAATAAACTAAGCTCATAAATTCTAAGCACAATTTCAGGGTTTTCCCCATTAAAAAGACTAGATAAAGTATTCATGTATGAAGAAAATATAACATGGCTTATATCTTCAACTTTGTAAAGTAATGCTGTTAATTCATTAACATACAATGCTGAAAATATTACTGGTGGTAAGAAACTAAATGGAATTCCAACAATTTCACAATATTTAAGTCTACGTAAACTTCCAGCCTTACCCAAAAAAGATATTTTTAAAGGAACAAATAATTGAAGTTTCGACTTAAGAGAATTTTTTATATTTCTTGCACCATTTGCTACAAAAGATATTCTACCGTAATCAGCTGTCAAAGCATCAATTATTAGAGATGATTCTTGATAGGGAGTTGAATGCAAAACAAAACACACTGTCTCCCTAATATCATTTTTAGAATACAATTATTTATCCATAAAATCCATATAACCTAGGGATCTTAAAGCTCTTTCATCATCTGCCCAACCAGATTTAACTTTCACCCAAAGCTCTAAAAAAACTTTAGCATCAAGAAGTTTTTCTAAATCCTTTCTTGCTTCAGTACCAATGGTTTTTAATTTTTCACCCTTTGCACCTATAACCATCTTTTTTTGACCATCACGCTCAACCAAAATTAAACCATTAATGTGAATCACACCATTGGTTTGAATTTGATACTGCTCTATTTCAACGGTTACACTATATGGCAATTCGTCCCCCATAAATCTCATTAGCTTCTCTCTAATCACTTCAGAAGCCATGAATCTTGAAGATCGATCAGTGATGTAATCTTCAGGGAAACAAAATTCTCCTTTTGGTAAAGATTCTCTTGCCAATTCTTTTAGAGTTTCAACATTACTACCTTGTTTTGCAGACACAGGAATAACGTCTTTAAAATTCATTTTTCCTGCTAAATCTTTCATAACAGGGAGCAACTCATTTCGTCTGTCTATACTATCAATTTTGTTAACAACAAGAATTGTTGGAATATTCGTTTTTTTAATTTTTTCTAAAACTAAATCGTCATCTTCGTTCCAACGAGCACAATCTACCACAAAAAAAATCAACTCAACATCACCTATAGAACTTTCAGCAGCCCTGTTCATAAGTCTGTTTATTGCACGTTTCTCTTCTTTATGTAAACCTGGAGTATCCACATAAATGGTTTGAAAACCATTTTCTGTATCAATTCCAACTATACGATGTCTTGTAGTTTGAGGTTTTCTCGAAGTAATACTAACTTTTTGACCTAAAATCTTATTAAGCAATGTAGATTTACCAACATTTGGTCTACCAACGATAGCCACAAAACCACAATGGGTATCATCTACCATATTATTATCCATGTAATTATCCATATATTTATTAATTTGTATTTACCCATTTTCAGCATGAATTAAATCTAATGCTTTTGAGGCAGCGCTTTGTTCAGCTTTTCTTCTTGTTGTGCCATATCCAATAAAAGGTTCTTTACAAGAAAACACTTCCAACCTTACAGTAAATTGTTGATTATGATCTTCACCTGTTACCTTAACAACTGAATATATAGGCAAAGGAGAATGCTTTGCTTGTAATAGTTCCTGTAATTGTGTCTTTGGATCTTTCTGCTCAAACCCTGGGTGTATTTGCTTTAGTCTATCATCAAACCAACCTAGCAAGACTAATCTAACAATTTCTATATCTCTTCCACAATCTAAATACATTGAACCCAAAATAGATTCTACAGCATCCGCTAAAATTGAATCTCGGCGATAACCACCGCTTTTCATTTCACCAGGCCCCATTAACAAATAATCACTTAACCCAAATTCTCTAGCAATTTCCGCTAAAGTTGTCTCACGAACAAGAGTTGATCTCATTCTAGTTAAATCACCTTCTTGAACATTAGGAAATTGCTCATACAATTTATCAGCTATAATCATTCCTAAAATTGAATCGCCCAAAAATTCAAGACGTTCATTATGATCTAATGAATAACTTCTATGGGTTAATGCTAACTTCAAATGATTCAAATCACGATATTCATATGATAAGGATTTTTCTAAACGAAAATATTTTTCCTTAAGATCTTTGCCTTCCACTTTATTGTATACCACCTATTCTTCTTACACGAAGTAGATCATCTGTAGAAAAACTAAACCAAATAACTACAGCTTTACCTAGTAAATTTTTTCTTGGAACAAATCCCCAAAACCTGCTATCTGCAGAATGGTCTCTATTATCACCCATTGCAAAATAGCAATCTTCTGGAACAAGCCATGAACTGTCTTCCATATTAGGTTGCACAAAATAATTAATAGGCGGAACTACTCCATCGTCAATCATTATTTTATGACTATATCCCAATAAATCTTCATCATACATCGTTCCATGCTCACTTGGGTATGATAAATTTATTCCTTCATAATACTGATCTTTATCTATTTTCCTTTGTAGTAATTGTTTTTTTGTTGTACCTTTAGGAATAATAAACAAATTACCATCATCTAAAACAATTAAATCACCAGGAAGACCTACAATTCTCTTCACATAATCTACTGATTCATCCACAGGATATCTAAAAACAGCAACGTCTCCACGTTTCGGTTCCGATGTCTTAATAATCACTTCATTTGTAAATGGATTACTAATACCATACGCAAATTTTTCAACTAAAATAAAATCCCCTCTAAGGAGAGTAGGCATCATAGATGCAGATGGGATTCTAAAAGGTTCGTAAAAAAAACATCTAACAATAAAAACAATAACCAAATATTTAAAACAATCAATAATAAAGCCCCAAAATGCATTTGGTTCCAATATTTCGTTTTTTTCCTTTTTGGTTAATGGCAAATTAGATTTTTGTTCTCTATTATGTAACTCAACCTTTCTTTTTGGTTTTAAAATTAAAAAATCAAATATCCAACAAATTCCGGTAAACGCAGTAATATACATTAATAATGAATTTAAATTATTCAAAATTTCATCCTTACTCTTGTCCAACTTTTAAGATAGCTAAAAATGCTTCCTGAGGAACTTGGACACTACCAATAGCCTTCATTCTTTTTTTACCTTCTTTTTGCTTTTCAAGTAGT
Organism: uncultured Enterobacterales bacterium; assembly: GCA_964615195.1. Classification (GTDB taxonomy): domain Bacteria; phylum Pseudomonadota; class Gammaproteobacteria; order Enterobacterales; family Succinivibrionaceae; genus HGM20899. The sequence goes on along the minus strand of CAZTNG010000049.1, from coordinate 12,241 downwards.
TTTCTCTTTCTGGTTATATCTCCACCATAACACTTGGCTAACACATCTTTGCGTAAAGCTTTAACCGTACTTCGAGCAATAATTTGATTACCTATAGCTGCTTGAATAGCTATATCAAACATCTGTCTAGGTATCAATTCTTTCATTTTTTCAACTAGTAATCGGCCTCTGTTCATAGCATTATCTTTATGCGTTATTATAGCTAAAGCATCAACACGTTCATTGCTTATCAAAATATCCATTCTAACCATATTTGCAGGATTAAAACGTTTAAAACTATAATCAAGAGACGCATATCCTCTAGAGGTTGATTTTAAACGATCAAAGAAATCCATAACCACTTCTGCCATTGGTATTTCATAAGTCAAAGCTACTTGACTACCATGATAAACCATATTTGTCTGAATACCTCTTTTTTCTTGGCAAAGTTTCATAACATTACCAACATATTCATCAGGCATTAAAATATGGCATTCAGAAATAGGTTCTCTAATTTCAGAAATATTATTAACAGGAGGAAGAGCCGCAGGAGAATCAATTCTTATAACTTCACCATTAGTCATTTCTATTTCATATACCACAGTAGGAGCTGTTGTAATTAGATCAAGATTATATTCTCTTTCAAGCCTTTCTTGAATGATTTCCATATGTAGCATACCTAAAAAGCCACAACGGAATCCAAAACCCAATGCTTTTGAATTTTCAGGTTCAAAAAAAAGTGAAGCATCATTTAAAGATAATTTATCTAATGCATCTCTGAAAGCATCATAATCATCAGTAGAAATAGGAAATAAACCTGCGTAAACTTGGGGTTTAACCTTTTTAAATCCAGGGAGAGATTCTAAAACACCATCTTTAGCATTAGTTAACGTATCACCAACAGGGGCGCCATGTATTGTCTTAATTCCACAAACAACCCAGCCAACTTCACCACACAAAAGTACATCTCTGTCAACACGTTTTGGCGTTGACACTCCTAATCTGTCAACACCACAACATACTCCAGTACTCATAACTTTGATCTTATCACCCTTGCGCAGTTTACCTTGTTTTATTCTAACCAAAGAAACAACACCTAAATAATCATCAAACCATGAATCAATTATTAGTGCTTGTAATGGACCATCAGGGTCTCCGACGGGAGCAGGAATTCTTGTTACTATTTCTTCTAAAACTCGATCAACACCTATCCCAGTTTTTGCTGAACACCTTACAGCATCCATGGCATCGATACCCACAATGTCTTCTATTTCTTGAGCTACTCTATCAGGCTCTGCAGCAGGCAAATCAATTTTATTTAAGACTGGGACTACTTCAAGGTTCAAATCCATAGCTTGATAACAATTAGCTAATGTTTGAGCCTCAACACCTTGTCCTGCATCAACAACTAAAAGCGCACCTTCGCATGCGGCCAAAGATCTAGACACTTCATATGCAAAATCAACATGACCTGGAGTATCAATAAAATTAAGCTCATAAATCTCACCATTACTTGCTTTATAATTCAAAGTAACAGATTGAGCTTTAATTGTAATACCTCTCTCTCTCTCAATATCCATTGAGTCAAGAACTTGTTCCTGCATTTCTCTTGCAGTCAACCCCCCACACAACTGAATAAGTCGGTCAGAAAGTGTAGATTTACCATGATCTATATGAGCGATAATTGAAAAGTTTCTTATATTCTTCATAACAATATTTATATACAATTAGCACAGTAGATGTGCAACAAGTTCCAAATAAATCAATTATATCAAATCAGAAATTTTCTGCTTACGATTTTAATGTCTAATACAAGGTATAATCAAAATTAATTTGAATTAGATAGTTTTAAGCTTATTTTGCTTACAATTTGAGGTATACGGCAAAACGCCGACTATTCTAGGCGACCATAATGTCTTAATAAAGATTTTTGCTACAACATAAGCTACAATAATCCCGATAATCAAACCTATAAAAGAACCTATTATAGTGATAATATCATTGCTTGCATTAAACAAATTCCCACAGTCATAACTTATTACAGCACCTACAATCAAAAATATCATTGGGATTAAATAGGCTATGATTGCACTTATCAAAACAGATCTTTCAGGGATTCCAATTCTTACAACTTGATTTAATCCCGCATTTCTTGAATTTTTTACAATAAACGTTACAGGTTTAGTATCTTTTTTTAGTAATTCTGTTGAACAATCATCACTTTGATCTGAACAAGATCCACATATACCACTTATTCCATTTTGGCAAACCACATTCCCATTACTCAAAACTTCTGAAACAACTGCTAAATTTTCAACCATTACTCTATAAATCCTTCAGCAATATTTTTTTCTGTATCTAAAGGTAAATCACCTACAACAATAATTTCTTTATTACCAATTATATGTCTAAATAGATTTGTTCCGCCTTGTTTAACAATTGGGAAATCCATACTTCCAACAGAATCTATTTTATAAACAGAAAAATCCACAAGACCATCTGAAAAAATCTTGTGCTCTATAGGCATGTTACTATCTGTGAGATTGTATTTTTTACTAAAAACCTCGTGAAAACCCGTCGGTAAATAACCAAGTTTTAATTCACTTCCATCTAGCATTTCATTTCTATCAGCTACAACAGGAAAAGACAAATTCATTCTACTTACATCTTCAATTAACTGATTTGGAGCATCCAACTCAATTAAACTCATACATGCAAAACTTTCAACCACTTCATCTTTAGTACTTAAAACAGTAACTTGTAACAACAAACCTGTTTTCTCATCTATTATAAGTTCATAATTATATCTATCATTTTTAATTGAAGACAATCTTACGGAAATACTTCCTCTATTTGCCACTCTTTGTTTACCAGTAACAACAGCTTCATATTGTTTTAATAAAACATCAGGATCTATAGTTTGTAATCTTGTAAAAACTGATGGTAAGTTACTGTTTTTAACAACATATGGTTCTTGACCAGCAACAAAATATACAATATTTTCACCTTTAGTAAAATAACCAGTTGGAACTCCATTAAGATACAACCAATGCGAATAAGCCTCACCATTCACAACACCATGGGAAAGCATTATAGGTTCTATGGCACCCACACTAGCTTTTGCAAAAAGCAATTCGTAATTACTTTTTGCATACGATGAAATCATACCTTTTATCCAATAATCTCCATCTAAAATAGGCAAAGTACTTGAATGTGCAACAAAAGGCAGTACAGCAAAAACAAATACCACCGATTTCATAAATTTACATAAAAGATTATTCATTAAATACGTAATCTCTCATAATTAATTATTAGTTATCATCGTTCGTTTCATCATATCATGATCATATATAAGAGCATCAATAGTCTTCAATTCCTTATTTTTTTGCTTTTCAATTTTTTTTAATTGCTCTGCATCTAACGCTTTATAATCTTTACTATATGATGTATTTAATGAAGAACTATTTAAAGGAATTGTCGGCGTAATATTTCCACTTGTATTACTAACAGGTGCCATACTAACACCAGTGGCGTTCATATATGACTGTTCCTGAAAAGGTAAATTGCTTACTGAATCTGAATCTCTATACAGTTGAACACCTAAAACGCATACACATGCTACTGAAGCAGCAATCGCAACTTGTCCAAAGGACCTAAACATACTAGAGAATCTCTTCCCAAAATTCTTCTTAAATTCAGATTTGGTAACAATATTATCATCATTAGCAACAATTGGTATAGAAGATGAATAGATTGGTTCTTTTTCTATAGCATGTGCTACATTTTCTGAAAAATGAGCAAAATCTATATTTGAACTTGGAATATCCCCTTTAATGGTTGCATTGATACGCGAGTACACATCCCATTTTTTTAGCATTTCCTCATCAGCAAGAACTTCTTCTAACTGAAAATCATCTATCTGCTCACCATCTAAATAAGCAGACAAGACTTCAAATTTCTGTTTTTGGTTCATATTCACGTCCTGCAAATTCTATTAATTAAAACCAACTATTGTTAGCTCTTTATCTATAGTTTCTCTAGCTCTAAAAATTCTTGATCTAACTGTTCCAATTGGGCATCCCATTTTTAAAGCTATTTCCTCATATGATAATTCTTCAATTTCTCTTAAAATTATCGTTTGCTTTAATTCTTCAGGTAGAGCATTTAATGTTTTTATAATAATTTTCTTTACATCATGACTTTCTAAAATATTTTCAGGGTTGTCAATTTGATGTAATCTTTCAGAACCATCATAAGATTCTATATCCGGAGTATTTATATCAACAAATGACGATTTTTTTCCATTTGTATTCAAATAATTCATAGCTGTATTAACAGTTATTCGATAAAGCCAAGTATAAAAAGCGCTATCACCTCTAAAAGAGGCTAGAGCCTGGTAAGCTTTTATAAAAGCTTCTTGAGCAATATCTTGTGCATCAGAAGGATCGAATACATATTTTTGTGCAATACTTACAACCTTGTACTGATATTTCTTTACTAACAAATTGTATGCTTGCTTATTTCCTTGCTGAACCTGTTTAATTAAGGCTAAATCAGCAGTTTGTTCACTCATTAAATATGAATCCTAAATACCTATCTTAGGTTACACACATTACTAAGACTATGTATAAAGCCTAAAGTTCAAATAAAAATAAAAAATAGCAATTAACTAAATTTTCTCTAAATATTTTATCATATATTGACTTATTATTTACTATTATTAGGAGGAATTGCACAAACGTTAATCTAGATATAGGATAACTAAGATATTTAATCATATAATAAATAATATTTAAAAAACCTGTTAGCGGATAATATTAAATGCAATCAAAAGTTATTAATGTTTTATTTTGTTTTTTTACGTGTTTTTATTTTGTAATTGGCCAACACTATTATGTATTAACTCAAGAATTATGCTTAAGTAATTTTGCTTCACCAGTAAACTTAATTACGTTAATTTATGCATCTATAATTTGTTGTTTAGGTTTTTGGACAATAACTTTAAAAAAAATGTTAGCGTACTCTAATATTATATTTTTTTTAATAGCTTCATTCTCTTTTTCAATATTGGTTTACTTATATCATTTGTTAGTTGACGACAATGCGTATATAGTTCCCGTAATAGGAACATTTTTCACTCTATTATTAGTACTATCTTTAAGTCAGATTGGTTTATCTAAGAATTATTTTAAATTTATAGTGTCTCTTTTAGTCTTATCACCATTGATTGAAGCTATAAATGGAATTATTAATTTTCATGGAATAGAATTTTATCCATTTAGAAGTTTTTCTGGTTATGGCACTTTTTCTTCAGCATCATCTCATTGCACATATATAATTATTGGATTTTTAATCACACTTCTGATATGTAGCAAATCCAATATATCAACTATTTTAAAAGGAATAATAAACTCTATTAGTTTTACCATTACCTTCTACTCAATCTTTATTACAAATGACATATTATCTATAACAATTTTATGTTTAAGCTTATGCATCTATATTATCTATTTGTGTACATTGAATTTAATAAAAAACATTCCACTAATAGTTTTATCAATAGCTTTTATTGCCATTATTATTTATCTATCAACTCTTATTAACATAAATGAGCAAAATTCAGTTTCCTTATTATCAGCGTCTTTCGAAATTTTTTTAAATAACATGTTTATTGGTACAGGATATGACACTTACGATAAGCAAATTCTAAACTATTTTTTGGATAATCCGATATCCAATATTAATACAAATACAAGTAATATCATCCTTGTTGCTATGGTTGAAGGCGGAATAGTAGGTTTAATCACAATAGTATGCATATTCTTTTTTATTACTAGTTCCATAATCACAATTAAAAAACCAATCTCATCAAAAATTGGATTATTTATGATAATTTTCCCGATTTTGTTATTACCAATTGAGAATAATCCGTATGATAGAGATTTTGCTTACATTATTTTGATTGTATTCTTAACCATTTACGCTTATATTCATGGCGAAAGAAATTTAAATTACAAAAATGTTTCATCAAAATTCATACCTATTCACCTATCATTAATTATACCAACTGTTACAATTTTATTTTCTGTAACAGGTTTAAATTCTCTCAACACAATACAAAAAGAAGTACTGTCATCAAAAATAATTACCGAACTTGAAAGTAAAAAATTTATATTCAATCCATTTGTCAGATACAAGGATTACCAAGTAATAAATGCAATCTACTCTGCAAATTTATCGATGAATACTGGTGTTATTTACTATAGTTTAGAAGCAAAAGAAAACATGGATTTATTATCTAAATACTCTACTTCTCCTAAATTGTATAAATCACTTATAAAAACAAATAATTTACTTACAAAGTATAAAACTCAATTAAATGTTAAATACAATTTTGAACAGGACTCCAATAATGCCGAGCGAGTTTACAAATTTTTACAAAATAATTATTTTTATGAAAACAAACTTTTAAAGTAAATGATTCAAATTATTTTTGAAATTGAGAATAACTCATTATTATGCAATAATGATCACAGTTTATTTACGTGCGTACAGATATGAATAGTTCCGATAAATTTTCCGCTAAAATAGTGGCTAAAACTGATAGTGCAAAACTACCAACTCCCTTTGGAATATTTAATATTATTTCTTTTAGAGATAATATTCATAGAGAACATGCTGCAATTTATATGGGTAATATAGATGATGGAGAACCTGTTCTTGCTAGAATCCATTCTGAATGTCTTACAGGTGACACACTGTTTAGCTTAAAATGCGATTGTGGCTTCCAACTAGAAGCCGCAATGCGCCAAATAGCAGAATCAAATCGAGGGGTTCTACTTTACGTTAGACAAGAAGGTCGAGGCATAGGTCTATTTAACAAGATCAATGCTTATCATTTGCAAGATAATGGCTTAGATACCGTTGATGCTAATTTACAATTAGGATTCCCCGCTGATGCGCGATGCTATGATGTGTGCGCTGAAATGTTTAAACTATTAGGCGTAAGCCAAATTAAGCTTATGACCAATAACCCAGACAAAATCAATGAAATAAGTAAATATAACATTAAAGTAGTTTCAAGAGTACCTATTGAAGTAGGCCGTAACAAATTTAATGAAGGTTACTTAAATACAAAAGAATTCAGAATGGGACATATCTTGAACCATCAAGACAATTAAATTTCAAGAACCTAGGCCGCTCTATGTGGCCTTTTTATCATTTGTATAAAAATAATTACGTTTCTTTTCAATATGAAATTATTTATTTTTAATAGCTATTAATTAGCTTAAATAAAATGGGATGTAAAAATGCAAAATACAACTTCTCACGATTGTGATGTATTAATTATAGGTAGTGGTGCAGCAGGTTTATCATTAGCTTTGTGTCTAGCTACTAAAGCAAAAGTAATAGTATTATCAAAAGCTCAAATTAGTGCTGGTTCAACAAATTATGCCCAAGGAGGAATCGCTGCCGTATATAATACCGCTGACGATAATGATTCAGTTGAAAACCATATAGAAGATACCAAAATTGCAGGTGCAGGATTATGTGACCCTGAAGCAGTATCATTTACTTTAAAAAATGCTCATGATAGTATTGAATGGCTGATACAGCAAGGTGTTCCTTTTGATAAACGAGAAGACGAAATTATAGAGGAACAATCTCCATACCACCTACACCGTGAAGGTGGTCATTCACACAGACGTATTTTCCACGCTGCAGATCATACAGGCCATACAATCCAAGAAACCTTAGATGCAAAAATATTAGAAAATTCTAATATAAAAATGTTAACAAATTATAATGCAATTGATTTAATTACCACTAGAAAATTAGGTTTAGCAGGTAACAGAGTAGTAGGAGCTTATGTATTCAACGCTAGCACAGGAAAAGTTGAAACAATTAGAGCAAAATTTGTAGCTTTATGTACAGGCGGAGCTTCAAAGGTTTACCAATATACATGTAATCCAGAAGTTAGCTCTGGTGATGGGATAGCCATGGCTTGGAGAGCTGGTTGCAGAGTTGCAAATATGGAATTCAATCAATTTCATCCGACTACATTATACAATCAAAATGATAGAAACTTCTTACTAACTGAAGCATTAAGAGGTGAAGGAGCTCTTTTAAAAAGACCTGATGGATCGCGTTTTATGCTAGACTATGATTCAAGAGCAGAACTTGCACCAAGAGACATTGTGGCACGAGCAATAGACCATGAAATGAAGAAACTTGGCGTAGATTGCATGTACCTAGATATAAGCCACAAATCTTCTGAATTCATTCAAAAACATTTTCCTACAATATACGAACGCTGTTTAAAAGTAGGTATTGATATGACAAAACAACCAATACCTATAGTACCCGCTGCTCACTTTACTTGTGGTGGAATAATGGTGGACTGCAGAGGTAGAACAGACATTGAATCATTATATGCTGTAGGGGAAGTTTCATATACAGGACTCCACGGAGCTAATAGATTAGCATCGAATTCTTTACTTGAATGTATTGTTTACGGACATGCTACAGCTAGAGACATCCTTGCTAGATTACCGATTGCAATAGAAACACCACAACTTCCAGATTGGGATGAAAGTAAAGTTACTGATGCAGATGAAGAAGTTATTATTCAACATAATTGGCATGAACTACGCCTAATGATGTGGGACTATGTAGGTATCGTAAGAACAGACAAAAGACTTGAGCGCGCAATGCATCGTATTAAACTTTTAAAAGACGAGGTTCAAGAATTTTATTCTAACTTTAGAGTAACTAGCAATTTACTAGAATTACGCAATTTATTACAAGTTGCGGAACTAATTGTTAGATGTGCAATGCAACGAAAAGAGTCTGTTGGACTTCACTACAATGTAGATCATCTTAATACTAGTGAGCACCCTAAACCTACAATATTGTCTCCTTTTGAAAAGGACTAATAACTCGATTTATTCATATAATTAAGATTTTAATATTAAAAATAATTTTTAATGCCCTAAATTAGTATCACAAAACTACTAGGGCATATTTTTCACAATAACTCATTTAGCTAACCCTATTGAAAATCTTACCGATTAATTTAAAACGAGTATTTCTATTAAAAACATACGTGAATATTACCAAACGAATTAATCTGCATTCTTACTTCATATATTGAAGTTAAGAGATCTGATGTAATTTCTTTTAATTCTAATAACCTAATTTCGTTTTTAATAAAAGCTAGTATGATTGTATCCTCAGCTAAAGATAAAACGTAATTTGGATTGTGAGATACCTCAATAATGCCTATACCATCATTGACCAATTTTGCCAATAAATTATGATAAATTTTTAAATGCTTAAAATCTAAACCAGCCTCAGATTCATCAAATAAAATGTATTTACTTTTTTGCATTAATGCTCTTGCAATTGATACTAATTCAAGTTCGCCTCCACTCAAACTACTTATGTCGCGTTTAGCCAAAAAGGGAATACCTAGAGTTTCCAAAATTAAAAATGCATCTTTTAGTATACTTTTCCTTTTCAAATTAATACTTGATAACAACGTACCAAAAGCACCTAATACTACAAAATCTATAACTGTTAAAAAAGATGGGGGATCAAAAAATTGAGGTACATACGCAAATGTATTTCTTTTTTCATTTTGTGTAAAATTATAAATACTTTTACCTTCAATCAATATTGATCCACTTTTAATTTTGTTTAGTCCGAGCAATGTTTTTATAAAAGTAGACTTCCCAGATCCATTTCTTCCTAACAATACCACATGTTTATTTAAAGGAATACTACAAGAAATTCTAACATTATTGCTTAAAATAACATCATTTAATTCTATATATAACATTTCTAAACTACCTATTTTTTAGCTTTTTAGCCATTATTATAATAAATATAGGAGCTCCAATAATACCAGTAACAACACCTATTGGTATTTCAACAGTAGAAACAGATCTTGACAAAGTATCAGCAATTAATAAAAACGATGCCCCAACAATTGCACTAAATGGCAATAAAATAAAATGTCTTACACCTACAATCTTTCTTAATATATTAGGAATAACTAAAGAAACCCAACCTATAATACCTGCTGTACTTACTGTTACTGCAGAACACATTGTTGATAATACTAGCGCTATTATAATTAAACTCCTAACCGATACACCTTGACTATGCATTACATCATAAGGTAAAGCTAATAAATCCAATCTATTACTCATACACCATAAGCACACAAAAGCCGGCGCACCAAATGCAACAAGTAACATAAGTGAAGATTTATCTAAACCATTCAAAGAGCCCATTAAAAAATAAGAAACGCCAAATAAAGAACTTGCATTAGGCATTAAGTAATGCATAAGATTCAACAAAGATGCTAACAAAGAGGAAATTAAAATTCCTGTTAAAATTAAAACTAAAATATTAAATCTTGAGATTAAAAAAGAACAAAATACACATATTATTGTAGCAATAAGCCCACAGACTAAAGCTCCAACAGAAAGGATAAAACCTGACTGCCCTAATAATAGTAGTAATACCATGCCAAATGCAGAACCACTACTTGCCCCTAAAAGATCGGGAGATACTAAAGGATTTCTAAATACACTCTGATATACACAGCCAGCAGTCGATAATAATGCACCTATTAGTAGAGTAGAGATAACTCTTGGTAATCTAAAATCTAAAATTATATCCAGATTTGTAGAAGATAAATTAATTAATTGTCCAGAACTTCCAAAATTTAATGCTAAAAAAAAAGAACAAATGAATATAATAATTATTAAAATAAATTTAAATATCATTATTCTTGTACCGTTGCAAAAAAAACATTTTCACAATTATAACTTTTTAATTCATCTAAAATAGGTAAAAGTTTTTCCACATTCAATTGTCTATCCGCATTTAATACAATACTATATTCAGAATTGATACATTTAGCAAATAACAGAGGCCATTTATTTTTAGGGAAAATTTCACCCTTAAAATAAATATCCCCACTTTTATTTATAGCAAGTTGAACCGATTCACCTTTCACTGAATATTCATTTAACAAATTATTTTTAGGTAAATCCACACGAGATAAAGATGTTATTATTGGAGCAGTTAAGATAAAAATAACCAACAAAACTAGCATTACATCAATCATTGGAATCAAATTCATACTAGAATTTAACTGTTCATGAGAATCTTCATAAAATGATCTATAAGCCATTATCAAATCCTAAAAGATTCTTTTCTGCCATAGTCGAAAGCAATTTATTTATGTGATAAATTCTTATTTTTAAATTCTTAACTGAAATATTATAAAAAATAACCGCTGGAATAGCCACTATTAAGCCAACGCCGGTCATAAGTAATGTTTCACCAACAGGACCTGCTACAGCTTTCATTGAAATAGACTCCATCATACTTATGTTCTGCAAAGTGTGCATTATCCCATATATAGTTCCTAGTAAACCAACAAAAGGAGAAAGGCCTGCAATGGTACCTAAAATAGTTAAATTAGAATTTGCTTTAATTTTTTGCTCCATTAAAATTTCATTAATTTTTACTGAAATTAATTCACTCTTAATGTCGTACTTTAATTTAGTTTTTAAAATATTACAAAAATCTAAACTAGATTTTGATATAAATATTAATAATTCTTGTTCATCTACTTTAAAAGATGTTGTCACAGACCTATCGAAGCAATACTTTGTTTTTCTACAAAAAAATATGTGACTTATAATATCCACAATAAAGCTATACCAACTTAACATGGACATTAATATTAAAAAAAACATACATAGAATCCCAAACCATGTTAATGCTGAAAAAGCTAAAATAATCATGATTTAGAATTCCTCAATTAATCTTCTGTTTCGTCAATAGCATCAAATGGACATTCAGATTGACAAGCTCCACAATCTGCACACAACTCAAAATCTATAACACATTTATCTTCTGTTTCATCTTTGTGTATTGCGCCGCATGGACATACATCAATACAATTTTCACAGCCTGTACACTTTTCACAATCTATCTTAAACATAAACTTCCAACCATTATTAAAAGATAACAAATTTCAATTTTACCATAAAACAAATATTATATTAAACATAAGTTATACCTAAACATTAGCTAATATGTGTAGATGTAAATTTAACATAATTTTAAATAAAAAACCCATTACTAATCAAAATGACCAATAATGGGTGCTTATTAAAATTTAGTATTAAAATAATTTAAACGATTATTCAAACACTACATTTGCAAATTCATCACTTTC